>CAZFLU010000001.1:0-25772 GCA_964519195.1 uncultured Planctomycetia bacterium
GGAACGAAAAGCTTAATTCGTTTACCATGTACTACGGGTCAGATATTTTTGACGCGTCAAATCTTCTTATGCTTCATTACGGGTTCCTTACAAGGCGCGACCCGAAAATGATCAGCACTGTAAAAGAGTCTTACAAGCATCTTGTTAAAAATGGTTTTACTTTTAGATATACGGACGAGGATGATTTTGGCGCGCCTGAAAACGCGTTCATTGTGTGCACTTTCTGGATGATAAACGCCCTTTATCTTATAGACGAAGAAAAGAAGGCGGAAGAGATGTTCGAGAACATATTAAAATGCGCCAACCCGCTGGGACTTTTTTCAGAAGACATAGAAATAAATACAAAGAGGCTTACCGGTAATTTTCCGCAAGGGTATTCGCACCTCGCGCTTATACAGACAGCGTTGCTTTTTGAGACAGCTTATAACTGGAGCGACGCGTTCGCGGTTAAAAACGGAGAAAACGGGAAAAAAGCTTGACAAACTTATTTTCTTAGCGTATACTTAACTAAGTTGATTAAATTAATAAGGATTACTTATGAGAATATCAGCAAAATGTGATTACGCGTGCAGGGCTCTTTTAGAGCTTTCGTTTCATTGGCCGGATAAAGAGCCTATTGCTATAAATGAGATCGCGATTAAACAAAATATACCGCTTAAGTATCTTGTTCAGATATTGATCCTGCTTAAAAGCGCCGGCTTTGTAAACAGCGTGCGGGGTAAACATGGCGGTTATGTGTTGCTTAAACCACCGTCACAGATCACTGTTCGGGATGTTCTTAAGCATGTGGCTGGCCCGCTTCTACCGATGGCTGATTCAGCCCGGAAAAAAGAGTCCATTTTTTTGCCTATATGGAACGAGATAGAAGATATCTTAGCGAAAGGCCTGGAAAAAATTACATTCGAAGATATAGAAAGCAGGGCTAAAGGGGAAAAGCAAGCCTTGAACTATCAAATATAATTTTTTTATCATTAATATTACTAAGTTGATAAACATTATAAAGATAATATTATATGGAGCATATAAAACGAACATTGCTTAAAACCATTAGTTGGCGCATGATAGCGCTACTTACGACTATCATTGTTGTATATATTTATACAGGCAAGGTAAAGGAGTCTCTTGCCGTTGGGTTTAGCGCGAATTTATTGAAAATGTTTCTTTATTATATTCATGAGAGATTGTGGAATAAAGTGCGTTACGGCAGATTAAAGCCGCCTGAATATCAAATATAAAAAGAAGGGAGCCAAAAAATGAGTTTATTAGGAACAAAAGAAGACCTGAAATTTTTAGTGGAAAATCTGAACTTCAAACAAAAGGTCGAACGGTCAAAACAATTAATACGGGAAGCTTATTATGAATATGGCGACTCGCTTGTAGTGGCAAACAGCTTAGGAAAAGATTCGGTACTTGTGTGGGATCTGGCAAAGAAGGTGGAACCTAAAATAAGGGGTTTCATAGTTACAACGAGGTATAAACCAAAAGAGACGATCGATTTCATGAATGAAGAAGTGAGGCGCTATCCGGAACTTAAAGTATATAAAAATGATTCTGAAATACCGGAAAAACTTTATGAGACAAAGCCCGATGAATGCTGCGATGCGCTCAAAGTAGAGCCTGTAAAAAGGGCTGTTGAGGAAATGCGCGTCAAGTGCTGGGTTACGGGCTTAAGATGCACAGAGGGCAGGACTCGCACGGATTTTCAGGAAATCGAAGAAAGAGACAGGGGTCTTATAAAGCTCAATCCTATACTTATATGGAAGGAACGTGAAGTATGGCAGTATCTGGCCATCTATTATGTTAAAGTAAACCCTCTTTACGGGGAGGGATACAGGTCGCTCGGATGCGCGCCTTGCACAAGGATCACAACGGATGACAATGAAAGAGCCGGAAGATGGATAGGTACCAGTAAGTGCGGAGGGGAGTGCGGAATACACACAAGGCCGCTTAAAAACAATGTTGACGGAGATGGGATATAAAATGAAGTACTATCCCATCGCGCTTGATCTAAACAGTAAAAAGGCAACCATTATAGGCGGAGGTAAAGTTGCCGAACGCAAGGCAAGAACTTTATTGAAAGCCGGAGCGCGGGTGAAGATCGTAGCTCCCGGCATTACGGTGAACCTAGAAGAATTGAAGAAAAGAAAAAGAATTGTCGTTAAAAAAAGAAAGGCAAGGATCTCTGATGTAAGCGGCTCGAAAATTGTCGTAGCAGCCACAAATGACCCGTTGTTCAATAGAAAAGTATTGAGATGGTCACGGAAGGCAGGCGCGTGGATCAATGCCGTGGACAATATAAAGAACTGCGATTTTATAATGCCTGCGATAGCGCGCAAAAGCAAGGCTATAATCGCTATATATACGGACGGAAAGGACCCAATTCTCTCAAGAGACCTGAAAAACTTTTTAAAGGACAACTGGAATGATTTTTTATCTTATAGGAATAAGCTTTAAAGAAGCCCCGATCAGCGCGCTTGAAGCGCTTCATGGGAAAATAAGGAATAACTCAAACTTGCGGGAAGCATTGCGCGTTAAAGAGATATTTCTTTTTACAAGTTGCAACCGCGCGGAAATATACGCGATAGCGGAAAACTACGAAACTGCCGTAAAAGAGACAGCTTATATAAAGGGAATGTTTTTTCCGTATTTGAATAACGCGTATGAAAAATACGGCTTTCCGGAAGTCTTAACGCATGCTTTAAGACTTGCCTGCGGCATTGAATCGCAGCTTGCCGGAGAGCGGGAGATCCTTACGCAGCTTACAGCGCGCGCTAAAGAACTTGCGCCATTGAGCAGAATACGCGTTCTATGGGAATTCGTTATCGCTCAAGCGGTTGAAATAAGAAGAGAAACCGGCATTGATGAATTAAGATCCAACATAGCGGACGAAGTGCTGGAGGACATAAAAGGACGTATCCGGCCGGGCGACAGCAAAAATGTGATCATATTCGGGACAGGTAAAGTCGCTAAGCTTTTTAGCCTGAACAAAGAATCGGGGCTGAATTTCATATTTGTTGCGCGGAAAAACAAAAAAAAAGCGACGCGGCTTGCGAAAAGTACGCACGGTAAAGCTATCTTACCGGACGAAGTTAAAAACTTTGCGGGGCAAACATCTTTCGTCGTATGCGCGACAACAAGCCCGCACTACGTAATAAAAAATAATCGCGCGAATATTTTTAAGAATACGAATGGCAAGACGTTATATATTTACGATCTTGCGTTACCAAGGGACGTTGATCCTCTTGTAGGAGGCCTTGAGGGCGTGGTGTTGCGGAACTTATCCGGACTACAGGAAAATTTTTCCAAAAGTAACGCGAAAAATATTTATACGATCAAAACCGCAGAGGCGTATATAGACAGGATCTGTTTTGCGTATAAAAACCAGGAAGGGCGCAATGAAAATAAAATTAGGCATAAGGCCGAGCCGGCTCGCGTTTAAACAAGCAGAAGAAGTGATAAAAATGATGCCGGCGCATACTTTTGATATAACGACCATTGAAACCGAAGGCGACAGAGACAAAAGAACCCCGCTTTTTTTAATAGAAAAAAGTGACTTTTTCACAAAAGATCTGGAGAAATCGCTTCTTAACGGCGCGATCGATGCCGCGATCCACAGCGCAAAGGATATCGAGGAAGAAATGCCATCATCTTTTGTCATAGCCGCATTAACGGCCGGGCATATTTCTGGCGAGGCGCTTGTCTCAAGGATGGGAGCGGGGCTAAAAGGCTTGCCGGAAGGAGCCTTCATGGGAACAAGCAGCAGGAAAAGGAAAGAAAGCATCATGAAGATCAGGGATGATCTTGTTGTTAGGGATGTAAGGGGAACCATAGAAGAAAGATTGGAGCAGCTTTTTAACGGAGATTATGACGCGATAATAATGGCGGCAGCGGCCTTGATCCGACTTGGCCTTGAACATCTCATAACAGAGCTGATACCTAAAAATATAATGGAACCTCATCCTCTTCAGGGCAGGCTTGCGGTGCAGATATTAAAAGAAAGAAATGATCTAAGAGAAATTTTTAAGGATGTAGATGGGAAATAAAAAAGCTAAAGTATATATAGTGGGCGCCGGGCCCGGAGACCCTGAACTCATAACCGTAAAAGGGCTAAGGGCCATTAAGAGCGCTGATTATGTGCTGCATGATTTTTTGAGCTCCCCGGAACTTCTTAAGCATGCAAATAAAACATGCAAGAAAATATGCGTTGGGAAAAAGGACGGCCTGCATTTAAAAGACCAGGCTGAAATAAATCAGCTTCTTTTTAAAAAATCAAAAGAAGGAAAAACAGTGGTCCGTCTTAAAGGGGGCGATCCTTTTGTGTTCAGCAGGGGTTTTGAAGAAATGAGATATTTGAAAAAAAGAAATATAGATACCGAGGTCATTCCCGGCATAACTTCGGCCATTGCCTCTCCGGAAAGTTTCGGCATACCCCTTACTGTTAAAGATGAAATTTTTTCATTCGGGATAGTGACCGGAAGGAAAAAAAACAGGAACGCCAAGATAGACGCTCCGGACTGTCACACGCTTGTGTATCTTATGGCCGTATCGAACATAAAAAATGTAGTAAAAGCGCTTATAAAGAGCGGAAGAAAAAAAAGCACTCCTTGCGCGTTCATAGAAAAAGGCACATGGCCCGGGTCAAAGATCATTTACGCTACACTCCGGGATGCTGAAAAAAGCGCGAAAGAGAATAAAATCAAAGCGCCTTCTGTTTTTATCGTAGGAAAAAGCGTAAGGATCGGGAAAAATGCAAGCTTTTAGTTTAAAAGACATCATATATCCTGTGTTCCTGAAGGAAGGGTCCGGGGTAAAAGAAGAGATAAGGTCAATGCCAGGGTTATACAGGTTTTCGTCTGACGAATTCCTGAAAGAAGCGGAAGCCATAGCGGCTTCAGGTGTTAAGTCAATTTTAGTATTCGGGTCATCTTCAAAGAAGAATAGCTTCGGGACCTTCGCTTATTCGGAAGAAAACCCTGTTAACATCACTGTCAAGACGCTCAAGAAAAATCATTCCGAACTCACTGTTATGACAGATGTGTGCCTGTGCGCTTATACTGACCATGGACATTGCGGTATTCTCAAAGATGGCACGAAACCGGAGATGGATCAAGGCAAAACGCTTAACGCGCTGGCTAAGACAGCCGTTTCACATGCAAGAGCGGGAGCGGATTGCGTGTCCCCTTCCGCCATGGTAAAAGGGCAGGTGGGGGCAGTAAGAGAAGCTCTTGATAAAGAGGGTTTTTCGCATACGCGCCTCATGGCGTATTCTGCCAAATTCGCCTCATCTTTTTACGGACCTTTCAGGCGCGCGGCTGATTCAGCGCCTAAAAAAGGCGACAGATCAGGATACCAGCTTGATTTTAGGGACACTGAAAAAGCGTTAGCGCGCGTAGAAAGCGATATAAAAGAAGGAGCGGACATTGTGATGGTAAAGCCCGCGCTTGCTTATCTGGACGTAATAAAAGAAGTCAAAGAAAAATTTAATATAAAACTCGCGGCGTATAACGTGAGCGGTGAATACTCTATGGTGAAAAACGGCGCGCGCGCAGGCTTGTGGGAAGAATGGAAAATGATAGATGAAATTTTTGCAGGCATAAAACGAGCAGGAGCCGATATTTTAATAACCTATCATGCTCTTGGCATAGCGAAACGGATACATGAATAATCTACTTTTTAAGAAAGCGAAAAACATTTTTACAGGGGGAGTTAATAGCCCCGTGCGCTCTTTTTCTTATGTAGGCGGAGCGCCGATACCTATAAAAAAAGGAAAAGGCTCAAAAGTGTATGACTATAACGGCAAAGAATATATAGATTTCGTGCTTTCATACGGATCCGTTATATTGGGCCACTCGCGGCCTTTTGTTGTTAAAACTATCCAGGAAAGCATTAATGACGGCCTTGGGTTCGGCGCACTTCATGGATCAGAAATAGAGCTTGCGTATATTATAAAAAAAGCTATCCCGCTTGCCGAAAACATAAGATTTACAACTTCCGGGACAGAGGCCGTTATGGGTGCGCTCCGTCTGGCTCGGGCAGTTACCGGAAGAAATAAAATAATAAAATTTGAAGGCTCATATCACGGCCACGCTGATTATCTTTTAGCCAAAACCGGTTCCGGAAGCGCAACTCTTAATATAGGAACAAGTAGCGGGGTGCCCCTGGAATACCTTACGAATACCATAGTAGCGCCTGCAGGAGACGCAGATTTCATAAAAAAAATATTTAAGAAAAACGGTAATAATATAGCCGCTGTTATAATTGAGCCGGTCGGGGGAAACAAGGGGGTCATAGAGCACAGCCCGGGTTTTTTAAGACTCATAAAAAAACTTACAAGGGCGCATGGCTCGCTTCTTGTTTTTGATGAAGTGATAACTGGGTTCCGTTTCCGTTTTGGGTCAGCGGCAGACCGCCTGGGGATAAAACCCGATATTATTGTGCTCGGAAAAATAATAGGAGGAGGGCTTCCGATAGGCGCTTATGCGGGGCCCGTTAGAATAATGGAACATCTCGCCCCTTTAGGGCAAACGTATCAGGCGTCAACATTTGCGGGGAATCCCATAGTAATGAAAGCAGGAGCGGCGACGCTAAAAATACTTTTTAAAGAAAAGAATAGTTATTCTCGCGTAAAAGAACTGGCGGAACGGCTCTCCGTTAAAACTCGTGAGCATGCGCTCCGATACGGAGTGAACTATAAAATAAAAATATCCGGGTCTATGTTCAGCGTGAAACTGGAAAATGAAGACACATTCGGAAAGTTTTACAGAAAACTCCTGGAAAAAGGAATATATCTTGCGCCTTCCGAATATGAGGCGAATTTCATTTCTTTTTCGCATACAGAGCGCGACATAGATAAAACTATACGCGCCATAAAAGAGACTTTCGAAAAAATAGGAAGGACATGGAAATGCGGGAAATAGATTATGACGCGCTGAAGAAAAGAGGTTTTCTCAGGCAAAAACAAGACGGATACTTTCTGCTGCGGACCAGGATGGGCACCGGCAATTACAGCGCAGATCAGCTCGCGGCTTTTTCGGAAATATCAAAGAAATACGGCCGTGGAATAATTCACGCGACAACACGCCAGGGCCTTGAAGTGCCTTTTATAAAATTTGAAAATATAGACAGGGTTGAAAAAGAGATCGCATCTTACGGGATAAATACCGGAACCTCCGGCCCAAGGATGCGCACTGCCACGGCTTGCCCCGGCAGCAATTGGTGCAAAAGAGGTTTGGTAGATACGTTTTCTTTATACAAGAGGATCGAGGACGAACCTGGCGTGCGTTGCGGCATGGACCTGCCTCATAAATTCAAAATAGCTATTTCAGGATGTGTTAATAAATGCACAAGAGGCAACACTTCCGAGATAGGTATCCATGGGGCGGTTAACTTAAAAAGTCCTACGAAAGAAATAGGGTATGCGGTCTATCTTGGGGGTTGCGGAGGCATTACTCCAAGAGAGGCTTTTAAACTGGAAAAAGTGTTTAATGAAGATGAGGTGCTTAAAATAATAGAACATGTTGTTAAATTCTATAAAACACACGCAAAGCCAAAACAGCGCCTGGCCCTTCTCGTGGAAGAGATAGGAAAGGAAAAATTTTTACAGGAAATAGGCTTATCATAGAAAGGAGGGATGTGAATTTTTTCTTGTTATATGACATAAAGTGAGGGATAATAATTAACTATAAAAGATACTTTCAGCAAGTCATTTGGAGGAAAACATGAGCGGAACAACTAAAAAACTAAAACCGGAAACCCTTGCATTGCACGCGGGGCAAGAGCCCGACCCTACTACAGGCGCCAGGGCAGTGCCTATTTATCAGACAACTTCTTACCAGTTCAAAAATACTGAACACGCTGCGAATCTTTTCGGGCTCAAAGAGTTCGGGAACATTTATACTCGGCTCATGAACCCAACTACGGATGTTCTTGAAAAACGCGTAGCGGCGCTTGACGGAGGGGTGGCGGCGCTTGCTGCAGCTAGCGGCCAGTCCGCCATAACGCTTTCTCTCCTTAATATAGCGCAGGCAGGAGATGAGATAGTATCGGCTGACAATCTTTACGGCGGAACGTACACGCTTTTTCATTACACGTTTAAGCGCCTTGGCATTAAAGTAAAATTCGTGGATTCAGCTGACCTGGAAGGATTTAAGAAGGCAATAACGCCTAAGACAAAAGCGATATATGCCGAGACCATTGGCAATCCAAAACTTAACATAGTTGATATCGAGGAACTCGCGAAAATAGCGCATAAGAACGGGATCCCGCTTATTCTTGACAATACATCGGCGCCGTATCTTTTTAGACCCATAGACTTTGGTGCAGATATAGTAGTATATTCTGCCACTAAATTTATAGGCGGTCACGGAACTTCAATAGGAGGCGTTATAGTAGACTCCGGTAAGTTCAATTGGACGAACGGTAAATTTCCTCTTATATCAGGCCCGGACCCAAGTTATCACGGCATTGATTTTGTAGAGGCCCTGAAGCCTATGGGGAATATTGCTTATATAATAAAAGCGCGCGTTACGCTTCTAAGAGACTTAGGTCCCGCGCTTTCGCCGTTCAACGCGTTCCTTTTTTTGCAGGGGTTGGAGACGCTTCATCTTAGAATGCCAAGACATTCGGAAAACGCCCTGGAAGTCGCGAAATACCTTGAAAAACATCCGAAAGTGACATGGGTGAACTATCCGGGTCTTTCCTCAAGCCCTGAAAAAAGCAAGGTAAAAAAATACTTGCCCAAAGGCGCCGGAGCCATAGTAGGCTTTGGCATTAAAGGCGGAGCGAAAGCCGGGTCGAAATTTATTGATTCGCTCAAGCTTATTTCGCATCTTGCCAATATAGGCGACGCTAAAACACTTGCCATACATCCGGCTACAACCACACATCAGCAGCTTTCTCCGGAAGAACAAAAGGCAACAGGGGTCACGCAGGATTACGTAAGGCTTTCAGTGGGGCTTGAGAATATAGACGACATTATAGAGGACATTGAACAGGCCCTCAAAAAAGCATAAGGAGGCATAAGATGGCTAGAATATTTGAAGATATAACAAAAACCATAGGGAACACTCCTCTCGTTAAAATAAACAGGATGGCAAAAGATGCGGCAGCCACGATTCTTGTAAAACTTGAATCTTTCAATCCGCTTTCGAGCGTGAAAGACAGGATTGGCGTTGCGATGATAGAGAAAGCGGAGAAAGAAGGGAAGCTTAAAAAAGGCTCCGTTATAATAGAGCCCACAAGCGGTAACACGGGTATTGCCCTTGCTTTTGTAGCGGCTGCTAAAGGCTACAAGCTTATCCTTACTATGCCGGATACGATGAGCGTGGAACGAAGGCAGCTTCTCAAGATATTGGGAGCGGAACTTGTCCTGACAGAAGGCGCTAAAGGCATGAAGGGAGCCATAGAAGAAGCTGAAAAACTTGTAAGAGAAACGCCGGGAAGCTTCATGCCCCAACAATTCGACAATCCCGCTAATCCCGAGATCCACAAAAAAACTACCGCGGAAGAAATATGGCGCGATACCGAAGGGAAAATAGATATCTTTATATCAGGTGTCGGGACCGGAGGAACGGTAACCGGCGTAGGAGAAGTCTTGAAAAAAAGAAACCCGGATGTTAAAATTATAGCCTTGGAGCCGGTTGAATCTCCCGTGCTTTCCGGAGGCCAGCCGGGTTCGCATAAAATACAGGGAATAGGCGCCGGATTCGTGCCTTCTGTTATAAATACAAAAATAATAGACGAGATCATTAAGGTGGCGCATACTGATTCCGGAAACATAGCGCGTCGCCTGGCCAAAGAAGAAGGAATATTCGCAGGCATCTCGAGCGGAGCGGCAATGTGGGCAGCGCTGGAAGTCGCTAAACGCCCTGAAAACAAGGGAAAGACCGTAGTAGCCGTACTTCCTGATACAGGCGAACGGTATCTTTCTACATGGCTCTTCCAGGAATAAAAAAATATGACCGACAAAAATAGTTTAGGCATTGTAAAAACAGAATATTTTACGTTCGCTTACCATCCCGAAGAACTGGTGTTAAGTTCCGGAAAGAAAATAGGCCCCGTAGCTATTGCTTATGAAACTTACGGCGAACTGAATGAGGATAGATCTAACGCAGTGCTTATCGAGCACGCTCTTTCGGGTGATGCCCACGCGGCAGGATTCCATAAAGATGATAAAAAGCCCGGATGGTGGGATGCGATGATAGGCCCGGGCAAAGCGTTCGATACGAAAAAATATTTTGTGATCTGCTCTAACATAATCGGAGGGTGCAGCGGTTCAACGGGCCCCGCGTCCGTAAACCCTAAAACCGATAAACCTTACGCGCTTGATTTTCCGTTCATAACAATTGCCGACATGGTAAGGGCCCAGAAAGAGCTTATAGATCATCTTGGCATAGAAAAACTTTTATGTGTTGTCGGCGGTTCAATGGGGGGCATGCAGGCCCTTCAATGGGTAGCGTCGTATCCCGAAAAAGTTAAAACCGCGATACCGATAGCGACTGCCCTAAAACATTCGCCTCAACAGATAGCCTTTAATGAAGTGGGCCGGCAGGCTGTCATGTCAGATCCCGCCTGGCGCGGCGGAAATTATTACGGCCATAGCCAGCCGGAGCGGGGCCTTGCTCTCGCGCGCATGATAGGACATATTACCTACATGAGCGACGAGTCAATGGAGAAAAAATTTTCCAGAAAACTTAAGGACAAAGGCTACAGTTTTTCATTTTCCGCTGATTTTGAGGTGGAGGGATATCTAAAATACAGGGGGGATAGCTTTGTAAAACGATTTGACGCTAACTCATATCTTTACGTAACCAAAGCTATGGATTATCTCGATCTTTCCGATGGCAAGCTTTTTCCGCATAGTAAAAAAATAGACACAAAGTTTTTGATCATAGCGTTTAGATCAGACTGGCTTTATCCGCCGTATCAACTCCAGGACCTGGTGCGGCAGCTTAAGATAAAACACGTTGACGCCACCTACTGTGAAGTAAGGTCAAATTACGGGCACGATGCCTTTCTTCTGGAATTCAAAGAGCAGACCCATCTTATAAAACATTTTTTAAATAGGAACCTTAAATAAATGAAAGTAAAATGTAACATTGACAGGATCGACTACCGCGTAATTTGCGAGAACGTGGGTGAGGGCTCTCGCGTCCTGGATCTCGGATGCGGCGAGGGCGACCTTCTGGCCATTCTGGAAAAAGAAAAGAACGCTAAAACCCAGGGCATAGAACTTAAAGAAGAGGCGATATATAAATGCGTTGAAAAAGGGCTTAGCGTTTTTCATGGAAATATAGACGCCGGTCTCATAGAATACCCTGACAAATCTTTTGATTACGTAATACTCAATCAGAGCATGCAGGAAGCCAGGAACGCTTCGTATGTAATAAACGAGGCGCTTCGGGTAGGGAAAAAAGCAATAGTGGGCTTTCCTAATTTCGCTCATCTTTTAGCAAGGTCGAGGCTTTTTTTTAAAGGACGGGTCCCGATAACAAGATCTCTTCCTTACAGGTGGTACGATACGCCGAACCTGCATTTTTTAAGTATCTGGGATTTTCTGGATTTTTGCGAAGATAAAAATATCAAAGTGCTTAAAAAGTATTATCTTGGTTCGAGAAAATTCGTAAAATTCCTTCCTAATATTTTCGCTTTAAACGCTGTTTTTATAATAAGTAGGTAGATAGTGGAGCAAGACTACAAAGAGCCGGCCTATACCATAGGCATCGCTTCAAAAAAACTCGGCGTATGCTCTGCCACGCTCCGCATATGGGAAAAGAAAAAACTCATAAAGCCTTCCCGCATAGGGAAAAACAGGTTTTACTCAAAATGTGACATGGACAGGCTGGAGCGAATAAAAGAGCTTCTGCAGAATAAGCATATCAATATCGAAGGCGCGCGCAACATACTTAATGCTACCCGCTGCTGGGAAGTAAAAAAATGTAAACCCGGGGAAAGAGATAACTGCCGGGTTTACCTTCGCTATGGGAACGCCTAAAAAATTTTTGCAGAGTACCTATAAATACACCTTATATATGATATGTAAATAGTATTGACATATATGGCGTTTTGTGTTAATTTTGTGTTAATCATGGATTCAAAAGCCGGCCGGCAAGGAGGAAAAAATGTTTAAACCTGTAAACGAAGCGAAGATCACAAGAGCTATAGCGAAAGAGTTTTATTCATGGTTCGAAAATTACATTACTTCCGACGTCGTAATAGTAGGCGGCGGCCCTTCCGGGCTTGTCGCGGGGCGGGAACTTGCTTTGGACGGCCATAAAGTTTTAATAATAGAAAGTAATAATTATATCGGCGGAGGATTCTGGATAGGCGGATATCTCATGAACACGCTTACCTTCAGAGAACCGGCTGACCAGGTATTAAGGGAATTAAATATACCTCACAAAAAAGTAGATGACGGACTTTTTGTAGCGGACGGACCGTCCGCGTGCTCAAAACTTATTTCAGCCGCTTGCGACGCGGGAGTGAAAATGCTTAACATGACCAAATTTGATGACGTTGTATTAAGAAATAAGAAAGTAGAAGGAGTTGTCATAAACTGGACACCTGTATCGGCCCTTCCCAGACAGATCACATGCGTTGATCCTGTAGCGCTTGAGTCAAAAATAGTGGTTGATGCCACAGGCCATGACGCTCATGTATGTAAAAGCCTCGAAAAAAGAAAGCTCATTAAGATCTCGGAATACGGCCCGATGGATGTTGTAAGTTCGGAAGAAGCGGTTGTGAAGAGAACAGGGGAGATATTCCCCGGACTCGTAGTCTGCGGTATGGCTGCCTCAACAGCTTACGGCCTTCCGCGCATGGGCCCTACATTTGGCGGCATGCTTTTATCCGGAAAAAAAGCAGCCGAGACAATAAAAGCCAAGCTTGAGAAGATGAAAACTTCCGAGCCACGCGAAATTCCGGAAGCGGTATTACAGCCTGAACCGAACGTTTAATATCCGGATCAAAAGACGCCGCGTGCATGTTCCCCCTTATAGAAGCTTCCTTAAATTCTTCTTGAATTAATGATACTCATATGGTATCATTATCTATGCCCGGAAACCGTTTTCCTGTAATTAAATCTTGCATATATTACATATAAGGTGTATATTTTTACATACGCATAAAATGGAGAAAAATATGGCTTTGAAAAGAATATATATGGACCATAATGCTACGACACCGCTTCATCCCGAAGTGAAAAAAGCGATGACAACGGCCATGGAGCATTTTGGTAATCCGTCAAGCCTTCACAGTTTCGGAAGGGACGCCAAAGCGCTGGTTGAGGAATCCCGCGAAAGAGTAGCGTCTTTCATAAATGCCGGTCCCGAAGAGATAATATTCACTGGTTCCGGTTCCGAAGCCAACAATACGGTCCTTTCGATCTTTACCTGCTGCGCGTCGAGAAAATGCGAACATACCGAAGGATGCGGCACCGGCATCGTAACAACGAAGATCGAGCACCCCTGCATTATGGAAACGTCCAAATGCCTGCAAGACCAGGGAATAAAAGTTTCTTATCTCAACGCCGACTGCCTCGGAAAGATAAATCCCGAAGAATTAAAAAGTCTTATATCGCCCGCTACCGGCATCGTATCTATCATGACAGCCAATAATGAAATAGGCACCTTGCAGGACATAAAAGAGCTTGCCGGGATCGCCCATAGCGCCGGAGCGCTTTTCCATACTGACGCTGTTCAGGCTGTCGGAAAAGTGCCGATAGACGTCAAGGAACTGAATGTTGATTTTCTTACCCTCTCAGGCCACAAAATTTACGGCCCAAAGGGAATAGGCGCGATATATGTCAAAAAGGGCGTTAGATTCTGTCCCATGATACGCGGCGGGCACCAGGAACAAGGCCGCCGCGCGGGCACTGAAAACACTATCGGTATAGTAGGGCTAGGAAAAGCGATAGAAATGCGCTCTCTGGAAATGAACGGAGAAGAAAAAAGGCTTTTAAAATTAAAAAACGCGCTTCGCGAAGGCATTGAAAAGAACATAAAAGACGCGCGCTTTAACGGACACCCTACAGAGTCTCTCGCCGGCACGCTTAACGTTTCTTTTGACGGAGCAGAGGGCGAATCCATACTTCTCTATCTTGACCTGAAGGGGATAGCTGTTTCAACAGGTTCCGCTTGCGCTTCGGGATCGCTTGACCCGTCTCACGTTCTCCTTGCTACGGGGATGCCCGCTGAACGCGCGCACGGCTCCATACGGATAAGCCTGGGCCGTGAAAATACCATGAAAGAAGTGGAGTATGTCATAAGATCCATGAAAGAAGTTATAGAGAAAATACGCAAAATGTCCACGGTCGGAACAGGGGACGAGAAATGAATGAGAACGGCCCATGGGCCTATACTGAAAAAGTAAAAGAACATTTTACCGATCCCAGGAACATACTGTTTGATGATAAGAATTACAAGTATGACGGGAAAGGTCTGGTCGGCAATGTTAAATGCGGGGACCAGATGGTATTTTATATACAAGTGGATAAAGATAAAAATACAATAAAAGATTGCAAATGGCGGACATACGGCTGCGCTAGCGCCATAGCGAGCACATCCGTCCTTTCCGAAATGGTAAAAGGCATGACTTTAGACAAAGCCTACCAAATAAGCCCGAAAGATATAATGAAAGAGCTTGGGGCCTTGCCGGAACACAAGGTTCATTGTTCCGTGCTGGGGGATAAGGCGTTAAGGGCCGCGATCAATGATTATTATGAAAAGAACGGAATGCAGAATAAGGTAGAGAGAGAAAAAACGCGTATAGTCTGCCAGTGCATGAACGTGACCGACGCGGAAATAGAGCGCGCGGTCCTTGAGGGCGCGCGTACCATGCTCGAGCTTCAGGAACGGACAAAGCTCGGGACCGTTTGCGGGCAATGCAAGCCGGAAGCCGCGAAACTGATGGAAGAATACGTAAAGAAGCATTTTGGAAAGTGAGGAACATAATGGATAAGCCCGATATGGAAAACGCGCTTAAAAAAGCGCTGGAAATGGAAGAAAAAGGCGAAGATTTTTACAAGGATGTTTCAAAAAAATGCAAAAACCCTGTTACCCGAAAAACCTTTTCTTTTCTCGCGGACAATGAACTTCTGCATATAGACAGCATAAAAAAGTTTTATAATAGCATGAAAGAGAAAAAAGAATTTCCGTCTCTTGACCTGGACAAATTACATGATAAAAGGACGAGCGACCTCAAGATCTTTTCAGAGACCATAAATAACCTGAAAGAAAAGATCAAGCCGAGCGACGACGATAAAAAAGCGTGCGAATTCGCGATGGACTTTGAGAACAAAGGCTATAAATATTACGAAAACATGCTGAAATCCGTATCGGACCCGAAGCTCACAAAGTTCCTCAAGTTCCTTCTGGAGGAAGAATCCCGTCATTACGAAGGCATAGAAAGGCTTTACAGGTATATTACGGATTCTGAAAACTGGTTCATGTACGAAGAGGGCTCGTTCCCGCAAGGAGGGTAACATGGATATAAAAAATATTGAATCCTGGGCAAAGAGAAATTTTAATAACGCGATATGTCTTATGGGGGTCATACCTTGCCTGGTTTTTATATATTTATTGACGAGCCGGCTGGCGTCAATGAATATATTTACAGGCGACATAGGTTATATAATGATAGCCACGACAACGCTTTTGATACTCGGAATAATAATAGGAAGGACCATGCTCTGGTCAGTAGTAAAGCGCCTCTTTGAGTTCAACGAAGAAATACTTCATCTTCAGAAGAAGCTTGTAGAGAAGAACAGGCTCGCCGCCATAACCGAGACCACGCTTGCCTTGAAAGACCAGATCATAAATCCGCTCGCTGTCGTAAGAGGGAACGTTGACCTGCTTGAGCAGGATTTTGTGAGAACCAACATTTCAGAAGAGATAAAAGATAAGCTGATAGACATACGCAATAACTGCGAGCGCATCAAGGAAGTAACCGATAAGCTTTCAAGCCTTTCAAAACCCGTGGTTACAACTATTCACGGTAAAGTAAGGATGATAGACCCGTCCCTTTCAGAGTAATTTTATTTTTTTACCATTACAAGAAGCATCTTGAATTTATTCTCTGCTTTAAGCGAGTGAGGCTTGTTCGCGGGCATTATTATCATCTCGCCCTTTGAAGGCTCAAATTTCTTACCGTCTATCATGACCGCCGCTTTTCCGTCAAGAACGTAAACAAGCGCGTCAAAAGGGGCCGTATGCTCGCTAAGGCCCTGGCCTTCGCCGAAGGCAAAAAGCGTTACTGTCCCGCTTTCCTTTGTTATTATGGTGCGGCTCACTACCGAGCCATCCTGATAATCTACCATGCTTTCCATGTTCAATATTTTAGCCGTTATGTTTTCCGCGCTTTTTTCTTTCTTGATATTATCCATGTTTTCCTTTCTTTTTTCAGAACGCGCCAAGCTTCAGGATCTCACTTATGTATCCCAGCATGGCGGCTTTATGCTTCCCGCTTATTTTAAAAGTCAGTATCAATTCTTGACATTCTTTTTCGAGGCCCGAAATTATATTCTTAATGCATGAAAAGCTTCCGGTCGCTACTATTATCCTACGGATCTTCGCAAGGTCTTTAGCGCTCACCGAATTAGCGGAAAGTATTTTATTTATAAATGCCTTTTCGCGCCCGGAAGACCTCTCGTAGGCGCAGGCAAGAGGCAAGGTTTTTTTACCTTCTGTAAGGTCAGATATGCCCGGCTTTCCGGTTTGGCCGTCATTTTCAAAAAGCGCCAAAACATCGTCTTTTATCTGGAACGCCCTTCCGGCCAGAAGTCCCAGCTTTTTCAGTTTCTTTATTTCCCGATCTTTCGCGCCTCCTAATATCGCGCCGGTTGAAAGGGGGCATATAAAAGAATAATAAGCGGTTTTATGGTCATAGATCCTGTAGATATCAGCCTCTTTTATATCCTTAATGCTTTCCATTGAAGCCAAAAGTTCCATGAACTGTCCGCTTCCTGTATAAGCAGCGGCCCTTATAAAATCCTTAAGCGCTATTTCCTTGCGCCCGGCGTCCTCTTCTATAGAAAGAAAGGCCTCTATTGACATTGCGTACATAACGTCGCCGGCGATTATGGAAAGGTCCTTTCCCGTAAAGCGCGGGCTTTTAGAATGAGCGATAAAAGCGTTAAATTTTTCGTGCATGGAAGGCATGCCGCGGCGCGTTTTGGCATTATCTATTATGTCATCGTGGATTATTATGAAATCATGAAGGAGTTCAAGGGCAAGGGCGGAGCGCCACAGGCCGTTTTTTATTTTTTTTGAATAGCTTTTATAGGATAACACAAAAAGGACGGGCCGCAGCATCTTTCCGTTCTGAAGCACGAATTTCCGAACTTCTTTATAAAGAACGGGCGAAGTTCTTTTCAGCGAATATTTTTTATCCAAAGCCTTTATGAAGTGTTTTATCTCGAGCTTAAGCCTATTTTTTATTTCATTAATCATATTTTAATGATATCATATAAGGAAGCCGGGCACAAACATAAAACCCAGATTTACATGAAACAATACGTAAAAAATACTTTCATTGCCCTTAGGTTGCCGTTTACAGCGGCCAGCATCCTGCCTTTTTTGGCAGGGTCCTTCATGGGGCGCGACAGCTTCAACGCTTTAACATTCGCGCTTGGGCTCGCAGCCGTTGTCTTTACGCATCTGGGCGCAAATCTTATAAACGATTATGCTGATTCAAGGTCCGGAGTTGACTGGCGGGATAAAAGGCCCCACATATTTTTCGGAGGATCAAAGCTTATACAGGCAGGCATACTATCCGAAAAATGGTATCTAACCGCGTGTATAATTTGTTTTACAATAGCGTTTTTTTGCGCATTTCTTCTGGCGGGTATCTTAAAGAGCTTATTTTTACTTATTATATATTTGATCATTTTGGCATTAAGCCTTATTTATTCCATAAGCCCTGTCAAGCTTTCTTATAGGGGCCTTGGCGAGCTTACTGTTTTTTTGTTGTTTGGGCCGGCTGCGGTGATGGGCGGCTATTTCATACAGACAGGCATCTTTCTTTCTCCTGAAAGTTTTTTCGTGTCATTACCTTTCGGCTTTTTTACCTGCGCGATACTTTTTACGAATGAAATACCGGATTTTGAGGATGACGCAAGTTCCGGAAAATTTACCTTAGTAAGTTTATTCGGCAAAAACGCTTCCCGGATCTTATATATTGCGCTTGTAAGCTCGGGTTTTTTATCAATTGCAGCGTGCGTCACGGCAGGCTATGTTTCTTTTTTTTCCGCTTTAAGCTTTTTGACCATACCGCTTTTTATAAAAGCCTTTAATATAATCAAGACTTTTCCTGAAAAAACAGAATTCCAAAAAGCCTCGCGGCTTATTATTTTATCTCAAAGCTTAATAGGGATCATATTAGTAATAGGCGCGATGATATGACTAGAGTTGTAATAATAGGATGCGGGTTCGCGGGGCTTACAGCCGCAAGAATGCTTTCCCGCGAAAAAGCTATAAAGCTTTCGGTAATTGACAAGAAAAGGACATTTGATTTCCTGCCCATGCTTCCTGATATAATAGGAAGGGAGATCAGGGGAGATTTTCTGAAATGCGACATCCGCAAACTTGCCGGCGGGATCCGATTTGAGTTTATTCAAGAAGAAGCGCTTGAGATCAATATAGAAAAAAAAGAGGTCAGGACAAGCGCGGGTGCGGTTCCGTATGATTACCTTATTATCTCAAGCGGATCGGATACGAATTTCTATGGCAACAACCAGGCTCAAAAAGAAGCTTTTAAACTGGACTCGGTTTACGACGGGATAAAGATAAAAGAAGCGATCAAAAAAAATGAGCATGAAAATTACCTGATATCCGGAGCGGGTTATACAGGCATTGAGATCGCCACGAACATGCGCATGTTCCTTGATAAAAACAGAAAAAAAGGTAATATAATAATAGTAGAAAAATCCGGGTCAATACTGGGGCCGCTTCCAGAATGGATGAAAGGCTATGTGAATAATAATCTGTCAAAGCTGGCAATAAAAGTGTTCGCGGAAAAAGCTATCGACAGAATAGATGGTGACAGGGTTTACATTTCCGATGGAAGCGTGTTCAATAGAGCTATGGTAATATGGAGCGCAGGCGTTAAGACACCGGACCATGTAATGAGTCTTGGGCATGATAAGACGGGGCAGGGCCGGCTTTTCGTGGACAAAACTCTTAAGATCGATGAACATGTTTTTGCAGTGGGCGATTCCGCTAACGTGATATTTAAAGATAAAGCGTTAAGAATGGCGGTTCAGTTCTCAATAGCCGAAGGCGCCGTAGCGGCTATAAATGTGATAAATAGAATAAAAAATAAACCTCTTAAAGATTACAATCCTATTGACCTGGGATACATTATACCAATGGCAAATAATCTTTCATGCGGTATAATCCTTGGGTTAAAAGTAAAGGGGCGCCTGGCTACAGTTTTACATTACATTATGTGCATATACAGGTCTTGCGGATTGCGAAACAAGCTTGGAATTATCAAGGATCTACTTATAGCTAAAGCTTACAGCTTATAGCTTTTCAGGAAGGGAGGGCGATATGTTAAAAGAATGGGCAATGTTACCGCTTAGAGTGGGCGTAGGAGCAATGTTCATGGCGCACGGGATGCAAAAAGCGTTCGGTCTTTTTGAAGGCCCGGGGATAAAAGGTTTCGCAGGCATGCTGGAGAATCTTGGATTTGCCCAGCCTGAATTTTGGGCTTATGTAGCGGCATATGTAGAATTATTGGGCGGGCTTTGTTTGATTTTAGGTATTTTTACAAAAGTAGCAGCGATCCTGCTGGCAGCTCTTATTACTGTCGCGACCGTAAAAGTCCATCTTAAAAATGGATTTTTCATGGGAAACGGAGGATGGGAATATAATTTTGTGATAATGAGCGCCCTTATAGCGCTTCTTCTTGGCGGCCCGGGTAAATTAAGCATAAATAGCAAACTGTAAACAATATGCCTAAGACAAAGATCATAGCTACTCTGGGTCCTGCGTCCGGTTCAAAACAAGTTTTGTCAAAAATGATAAGAAGCGGCCTTGATATAGTCAGGCTTAATTTCTCTCACGGCTCGCATGAAGAGCATGTAAAAAGAGCGGAAACAGTACGCCTTATCAATAAAAGCATGAGAAGGCGCGTTAAAATAATGCAGGATCTGGAGGGCTACCGCATAAGGATAGGTAAGTTAAAAAAAGCAGTACTTCTTAAAAAAGGCTCCTGCATATATCTTACTCAAGAAAACGTGCCGGGGAACGAAAAGGAGATACATTTTGACTATGAAGGCGATCTAAAACCTATTAAAAGCGGAACGCTGATATATATAGACGACGGAAAACTTGTTCTAGAAGTAAAGAATAGAGAAAGAAACAGGTTAAAGGCCCGCATAAAAACTTCAGGCATCCTAAAGGAAAATAAAGGAGTGAACATACCGGACGCCAGGCTTGATTTTGAGCCGCTCACGAAAAAAGATAGAGACGACATCAAAATAGCCATAAAATATAAATTCGAATATGTCGCGCAGTCATTCGTTAATAAAGCGGGAGACATTGTCACGCTTAAAAAATTACTTAAAAAAGCTTCCCATGAGCCGCTTCTTTACGCTAAAATAGAAAGCAGGGACGGCCTTAAGAACATTGATAATATAATAAACGAAGCGGATGGCATCATAGTGGCAAGGGGGGATCTTGGCATATGCGTACCCATATATAAGGTGCCTGTAATACAGAAAGAAATAATAAGAAAATGCGTTGCGAAAAAAAAGCCTGTTGTCGTTGCGACGCAAATGCTTGACAGCATGACCGAGGAACCCATGCCCACGCGGGCAGAGGTAAGCGATGTGGCGAACGCCATTTTAGACGGAGCAAACATGCTTCTTCTCTCAGGTGAAACAGCAGTAGGTAAATTCCCGGATAAGACGGTTGACATGATGAATAATATCATATGTTATACCGAAAGCTATAAAAAGATCCTGCCGAAGCGCGGGTGAAGGAGGTAAGCATGAGAAAGATCATAATTGTTTTAGTCGTTATCGTAGCAACGCTATTTATACTCTCTATCGCTAAAGATTTTATAATAAAGGTCGCCGCTGAAAGGGGCATGGAAATAGCGACGGGAGTTCCGCTTAGAATAAAAAGTCTGCACCTTAGCCTGACGCGCCAGCTTATAGATATCAAGGATATTATCGTATATAACCCCAGAGGTTTTTCTGACAAGATAATGGCTAACGCGCCTCTTATATATGTGAATTGCGACGTGCCTTCGCTCTTTAAAGGAAAGATGCATTTTGAGGATCTACGAATAAATGTTAAAGAATTCATGGTTGTAAAAAATGAAAAAGGGGAACTTAACCTTGATGCCCTGGCTCCGGTTAAAACGCAGCAAGAGGCCAAAAAACCCGCCCCTAAAAAGGAAAAAAAACCGGTCCGGATGCAGATAGACAACCTGGAGCTGGCGATAGGAAAGGTTATTTACAAGGATTATTCGCAAGGAGGAAAACCTGTTGTCAGGGAATTCATTGTTAATATAAATGAAAGATATAAGAACATACAGGACCCTGCCAAGATAGTAAGTCTTATCATCGTAAGGGCATTAGCGAAAACAACGATAGCGCAGCTTGCCAACTTTGACATAGCAGGTCTTCAATCAACAGTACAGGACACTCTTAGGACAGCCCAGCAAATAGTGGGCCAAGCCGGCGCTATGGCAACAGAAACCACTAAAAAAGCAGCTGAAACAACAAAGGAAGCAGTGGGCACAACGACCAAAAAGCTCGAAAAAACTACGGACGCGCTTAAAAGTGTACTTACAAATCCTTTCGGCTCAAAAGAAGAGGTAAAATAAATTAATATGATAAAGAGAGCGAAGGGTTTTACCCTAGTAGAGTTTTTAGTTGCTGCACTTGTGTTTTCAATTATAACAGTCGGTGCTGGCAGTCTTATTAAATTTCATGGAACGTTTATTAAGCAGTCCGAAGAATATTCTAAATCTTATCTAGATTCTCAATTTGCTGTCAATCATATGAAAGAAGAAATTGCTAATTCGGCCTGGATAATAGTGCATAGCCCCAGTCATATTGAACTTCGTTCTCACTCTAACCCAGAAATAAGACATTATTATTTTGCTAATGAAAAACTTGAATACAAGGCAGGTACTTCCGTGTTGCCGCTTATTAGCAATATAAGTTCTAACAATTTCTTTACAGGGATAGGTGAAGTAAGAAACGGCAATCAATTTAAAGAAGTTTCTATAAATTTTTGGAAAAAAAGCGATAAAGATACTGACTATAAAACAAAAGATATCTTTTATATAGAAAAAACAGCAACCAGCAGAGAAAATTGGAATCTTATATTTGTAGATCCCGTAGCTGTATCAACTTTACAGGATGGTACTAAAATAAGGCCTTTTGCAACAATCACAGAAGCTTTAAATATCTCTATGGAAAAAAATGTAATCTATGTTGTATCGGGTGAACAAATCTTTAGCGATGTCACGATTGTTAAGGCTGCGTATATTTATTTTGCACCAGCAGCAGGCTTTACAGTACTCCCCGGCGCTACTTTGAAAATGTCGACAGGGTGCCATTTTATGGTCAACGGAAAATGTAGCTTAATCGGAACAAAAGCAAAACCAATCTTTTTTGAACCGATAGATCCTTCAGGAAATTGGGGGGGAATTTATATAGAGCTTAAAGAATATATGGGGTCTATTCAAAGGCGACTTGAAATATCTTATGTTAAAATGGTAAACAATCTTCACGCGTTCAACATAAATGCAAGATCTGAAAATAATAGAACTGAAGTAGAGTTGTCGCACTGCGATATACGGCGCAATTATACTAGAATTAATGGCTTCCATAAGGTAGACGCGTATAATAATTTTTTAGAGGCTTTCGTAGTTTCAAATGCTACGGGAGACATAAATATATTTCAAAATTATATTACTTATCGTTTGGCTGCAGGTAATGCCTCGCACGCAGAAAACGCAAAATGCGTTTTAAAAAACAATACTATCGACTCGAAAACCTATTATGGGATATCAGCTTATCTCTACTCCCCTTCAAGTAGTTATGAGATTATATCCAATAAGATAAAATCAAATTATAGCGCTGTTATTCTTTATGGTAATACCGAAGAACCATCACAGGGCGCTTATCTTCTTATCGCTAATAATGTGATGGAACAATATAAAGATGGGTATGGTGGAAGTAATGCCTCAGGCATATATCAGCGCAGCAATATGAAAACCCCAGCTATAATAACTAACAATGAAATAAAAAATTTCAAAAAAGGTTATGTTACAATGGGGATCTTGATGCGCGGAGGTAACGACGTAGAAATAAAAAACAATATCATACATGATTGTAATTGGGGATTGCATGTTGGCCCTAATGGCTCGACAAGCACCAAGGCCAATGTGCATAACAATATTTTTTATAATAACAGTCAAGGCGTGAGACCTCTTCGATACCCACAAAATTACGGTGATTCTGAAATCTGGTTTGTAAATAATACTCTGTACGGAGATCCTATAACAGGAACGGATTATTTTAAAGAAATAAAAAATTGTATCGTATGGGGTTCTGGAGCATCAATTGAAAGTCATATGCAAGACAAAGTGAGTTATTCTGATGTGGCAGGTATGACACCAGATCCGGAAAATGGTATTAGGTCAGAAGACCCCCTTTTCGTAAACGCCGCAAGTAAAAATTTTTCACTTAAAAATAATTCACCCCTCAAAGGCACCGGGGATCCTGCAGGCACTGATATGGGGGCTTATGGGGGAGCATATGATCCTTTACAGGGAATTGGGCCACAAGAAGAGGCTGGTATTACAGAAGAAGTAGGAATAACTTCATGAGAAATAAAAAAGGTTTTATCGTAGCAACCGCAGCGATCATGGCTCTCGTACTTTCTATAATAACAGGTGCTTATTTGCTTTCGTTAGTTTATAAGATACAAGTCTATAATCGTGTTATAAATTCCACGAAAAGTTATTATATTGCAGCTTCAGCCTATGCTTATGCAATTGCGCAGATTTACTATTCAGATACTTTTGGCTGGTCCCTTCCCTCTAACACTACGATTCAAGTTACGGATGAAGGCGATACCGTAGATCTATCTTTCAATTCTACAGAAGATGTGTTATCAATGAGAATGAGTTCGCAAATAGATAATACAACGCGTGTTGTGACATGTGACATGCAATACGTGCCGTCATATTATGGCGATGAACATATTTTTATTGTAAAATGGAACCCAAAACTAGAACAATGAAAAAACGTGGAATTGCGATTGCAGAAGTGCTGGTAGCAGCGCTTATACTTACAATAGTAAGCGCTGGAACGGCAGGTATATATTTTCATCAGGCTAATATTATGGCGCAATCAGCTCATAGGCTTGCGGCACTAAATTATGCGAGCTCTTGCGCTGATAAACTTTTGGCTATTGAAACAGCAGAGGGTCTTTACTTGGGCCAATACGGAGCATACCCTTTGCCGCTCTCTCCGGGCCTTCATGACGAAGCTACAGATCCTGAATTTTGCACACTTCCAGAAACCTATTTTAAAACTGAATTGAACGGTTCACTTAAGTATTATGTAGATAAAATTGTATTAACTTCTCAAAACTCCAGATCTGAAGGCGTGTTGCGAATTGCAATAAGCGTTGAATGGGAGGAAAGTTTTCCTAAAAAACAAAGTAAATCGGAAACCTTAGTTATTATACCGGCATTTTATGTAGAAGAGAAGGGCTTAATTTTTATTGGGGATTAATAATATGGCAGAAAAATTAAAAAAAGATCTCGGACTTTTGGATGTTTTTTGTATAGCTTCCGGAGCTATGATAAGTTCCGGGCTTTTTATTTTGCCCGGAATAGCTTCCGCGGAGGTCGGGCCGGCGCTTTTTATCTCATACGTAATAGGCGCCTTTCTCGCTATCCCCGCGCTTTTAAGCCAGGCCGAACTTACGACAGCGATGCCGCGCGCGGGCGGGGATTACTTTTTTATAACCCGAAGCATGGGCCCTGCCATAGGCGCCATTGGCGGAGCCGCCAGCTGGTTTTCTTTAAGTCTTAAAAGCGCGTTCGCGCTCATAGGTATGGGCGCTTACATGTCCATCATTTTTCATTTCCCTGTTAAGATCATAGCTGTAATTCTCTGCGTGCTTTTCATGTTTTTAAATATTAAAGGTGTAAAAGAAGCAGGCATGTTCCAGCGCGTTTTGGTAATAGGCCTTTTTGGTACGCTTATTTTTTATACGATATACGGTTTTCCATCGATAAACATTGATAAATTCGTGCCTTTCGCGCCATACGGCGCAGGCGCTATTTTCGCGACAGCGGGCCTTGTGTTTGTATCTTTCGGCGGGCTTACAAAAATAGCCAGCCTTGCCGAAGAAGTAAAAAAACCCGGCCGAAATATCCCGCTCGGCATGATACTTTCATTACTGGCCGTAGGCGTGCTTTACGCCATGGTAGTTTTTATTACAACAGGCGTTCTTGATCCGGAAGTCCTGCATAATTCCCTGACGCCCATTTCAGACGGCGCTCACGCGTTCATGGGAAAGGCGGGAACCGGCGTCATGGCTATAGCCGCTCTACTCGCTTTTATATCTACAGGCAACGCCGGCATGATGGCTTCTTCAAGATACCCGGTAGCCATGAGCAGGGACAGAATATTACCCGCGTTATTTAAAAATATTAACAAAAGATTCAAAACACCTCATTATTCAATAATCCTTACGACGATATTCATGATAATAGCGATACTTTTCATGGACCTATAT
>CAZFLU010000002.1:0-10203 GCA_964519195.1 uncultured Planctomycetia bacterium
AGCGTCGGTTTCCGGCAATCCTGTTGATATTATGAATAGTTTGTCTTTTAGCGTATCATAAGCGAATATGATGTCATAAAATCCTATTATGGCGTCGGGAATGTTTATATCGTCTATTGATCCGGAGGGAATGTTCTCATTAAAGGTCTTAAGATCATACGAGAAATAACCTACGCCTCCGGCCGTAAAAGGAACATGGAACGCGCGCTTTTTGTGACGGAACGTTTGGAATATCTTTTTTAGCTCAAAGAACGGGTTTCCTTTTTTGAATTCCTTTTGCCCGCCTTTTTCTCTTTCCAGCGTTATGGAACTTCCTTTGGACCTGAAAACAAGGAATGGGTCGTATCCGAAAAAAGAAAATCTGCTTATATCCGAAGGCGGGCCGGCGCTTTCCAGCAGAAAGCTGCAGTGATCGCCTTTAAAATTCTCGTAAAGCGCCGCGATCTCGGGCGGATTATCTACTCTCTCGAATATAAAAGGCTTTGATATCATCAAAATATAAAAACAGCGGCCGCTATAACAGTTGTGTAATTGCCGCCTGTGCCTACTATAGCGGATTGGGTTGTGTTAGTGGTCCTGATTATCTTGTCGCTTATGCGGAATTCTTCTTTCTTTTCATCCCAGGCCTTATCCTCGTCGAACTCGATGCCTAAGGTCGAGGCAAGCATTGAAACAGCCACGTCTTCGGCAAAGTCTCCCGCGACCTTTTCTGTTTCGCCAAAAGCGTGATGTTCGCTAAGGTACCCGTATACGTTCGGGTCAGCCGGCTTTGCCATGCCTATAGAGGCGGCTATCAGCCTGTGCGGCTCGTTTGAAGAGCAGCGCGCCAGCACAACAAATGTAAGCATGCCCGGAACAAGCTCTTTTAATCCTTCGTTCTTTGATATTACTTTGCAGTCCGGGGGAAGTATGCTTGATACCGCTACGAGATTACATTTTTCAATGCCCGCCTCCCTTAGCGCGAGCTCAAAACTTCGCAGTTCCGCCCTGTGGGTGCCCACGCCTTTTGTAAGGAACATTTTTTTCGGAACCAGAAGTTTTTTTCTTGAAGCAAGAAGCATGTTTGATAACTCCTATCTTTTATTACCAAAAAATATATAACCTATTAACCTGTAGATGAGTTTCGCCGCCAGAAAATCCGGAGCAACGTTTCCCTCTTTGGGAGAAAGCTCCACCACGTCAAACCCTATTATGTTCTTATCTTTCGCTACGAGCTTAAGAAGGTCTATGAATTCATACCAGCCCAGCCCTCCCGGTTCGGGCGTTCCCACTGAAGGCATGACAGACGGGTCAAAAACGTCAAGGTCTATGCTAACATACACGTTATCCGAAAGCATGTTGGAAGCGTCTTTCTTCCACATTGGATTTTCCAGTATATCGTATACGCTTATTATTTTTACGTTACAAGCATCGGAATTCAGAAAATCTTTTTCTTCCTTGCTTACGCTGCGGACCCCCGCTTCCACTACCCGGCATGTTTCCTGCATTCTTCGCGCCACGCAGGCGTGATTGTATTTAGAGCCGTTATATTCGTTCCGGAGGTCGCAATGAGCGTCTAAATAAAGAACGGAAACATCGGGGAAGGTTTTTTTAGCCGCCCTGACAGCGCCCGCGCTTACGGAATGCTCGCCTCCCAGAATAACAGGCAGTTTCCCGACGGAAAAGATCTCCGATATGATCTCTTCAGAGGCCTTTACCACTTCTTCGGGCGGGGTGCCGGGTTCGGGTCTTATCGGAAGCGCTGTATAGATACCCACCTTGTACGTTTCCGCCTGAAGCTCGTAATCAAAAACTTCCATGTTCCTGGAAGCCTCTATTATGGCGTCCGGGCCCTTACTCGCGCCTTTTACATATGTTACTGTTTCATCATACGGAACAGGGATTACGCATACCTTTGATCTTTTAAATCCGGCGTAATCTTCGGGGACATCGGCGAACCTTTTTTCTAAAATTACTTCTTCCATGATACCTTAAAGCGCCATGCGCTGAAGCCTTTTAATCCGCTCTTCCATGGGCGGGTGCGTTGAAAATAAGTTAGCTATGAAATTTCCCCTGAAAGGATTTATTATAAAAAGGTGCGCGGTCTGCGGAGACCCGCTTACGCGGTGCGTCCGGGCGTAAGAATCAAGCCTTTTCAGGGCGCGCGCAAGAGCCGCGGGGTCATTGGCTAAATAAGCGCCTTTTTTATCAGCTTCGTATTCGCGCGAGCGCGATATCGCCAGCTGCACTATCATAGCTGCCACGGGAGCTATTATCGATACCGCTATGAGGCCGAATATGTTGCCTGAATTCCTGCGGCCTTTTGAATAGCCTCCGAACATGGCGGCCCATCTTGCCATGTTGGCGAGCAGCATCACGCCTCCGGCAACAGCGGCTGTCACGGTCATTATAAGGGTATCTCTATTCTTTATATGAGACATCTCGTGCGCGAGCACGCCTTTAAGCTCTTTTTCGTCCAGTAGCTCAAGAATACCTTTTGTAACGCATACAGCGGCATGGCCGGGGTCCCTGCCGGTGGCAAAAGCGTTTGGCATTTTCATGTCCGCCATATATATTTTAGGCATGGGAACGTTCGCCCGCCGGGAAATGTCTTTGACAAGCGCGTATAGATGATGGAACTCTCTCTCGGGCAGTTCTTTTGCTTTGTACATGGCGAGAACTATCTTATCGCTATACCAGTAACTTACGCCGTTCATGATAAGCGCGAGAATAAAAGCTATGAAAGCGCCTCTTGGCCCGCCTATAAAAGAACCCATCCAGACCAGGAGCAACGTTAGAACTATAAGAAGCGCCGCTGTTTTAGCGTAATTCATTTTTTTTCCTTGCGACTTAACTATTTATAAATAATTCCCGCACGCTTAAAGCGGCGGCGCCAAGCGCGACAGCGTCATCCCCTAAAAAACTCGGTACTATCTGTGTGGCGTTAAACGCTTCTTCATAAGCTAATATCTTAACGGAATTTATAAGCGCGTCCATGAAAATATTTCCGGCCTTTTCCATTCCCCCTCCCAGCACTATTAACTGGGGATTGAACACATTTAAGAGGTACGCCACTTTTATGGCAAGCCAGCGGGCCGCCTCAATTAATATTTCTTTTGAAACTTCGTCATTTTCGGAAGCGGCTTTAAATACCATTTCTTTAGTGATCTTATCTTTATTACCCCCGGCAAGCTCCAATACCCTGCTTTTTTGGCCCTCACCTGTAAGCTCCTTGATCCTTGAGACTATGCCCAGGTCCACGCCTCGTATGCCATAGGAAGAAACCGAAAGTATCTCTTTAGGATCTTTTTCCTTATTATTTAAAATAAGCTGTATCTCCCCGGCGCTTCCGCTGGCCCCGCAATAAATGTCACCATTTATTATTATTCCGCATCCTATGTCGGAATATATATAAAGCATTTCGCTTATTTTGTCTCTCGGGCTTAAACTTAATTCTCCGAAAGCCGCGGCAGTAGCGTCATTAACTATAAGCGCCGGGACCTTGAATCTTTCTTCCACCATGCGGACAAGCGTGAAGAAATTCGTTTTTGTCTTGCCTCTGGCCGGATCCGTATCGTGCACTGTGCCGGCGTTAATATCAACGACTCCGGAAGCGCCTATACCTATAAGTTCTACCTTTCCGGGATCGGAAGTTTTGAATTTAGCGTATAATTCCTCCAATAAACGAATAACATCCTTAAAAACCTCGTCCATGTGGGCGCGCGGCCTGGGAAGGGTGTGTTCTGTTTTCTTGTTAAGCCCGAGGTCCGCTATCACTCCTGTTAATTTCTCCGGGCCTATATCTATTCCCGCGACATAGGCGCTTTTAAGATTAAGCGTTACTAGTTCCGGCCGCCTTCCGCCGCTTGAAGTGTCAAGCCCGCATTCGGAGACGAGATGATTTCTGATATAATTAAAAACGTAATTGGAAACGGATACGATATTTATACCTGTTTCTTTGGAAATATCAGTCCTTGAAATAGACCCTTTTCTTCTTACATAATCCAGTATGGCAAGGTTTTTTCTTTGTTTATCAGAAAAAGTTTTGAATGTAAATGTGTATTTTTTCATAACCATCCCGGTTTTTTTCTGTTAACAAGCCGCACTTCCCGTATAAAAATAGTGGCCCCCGGATCGTTCCCGGCGGTAAGGGACCCGAATTCAAGCTGCAGTCTCGTGATCCTGGAAAGGTCTATCTTATCCCTGGCAGGCCCAAGATTTATGTTGTATTCCTTCCATTCCCTGCCCAGCCTTGAAGAAAGGTCTTTCTGCATCCTGTAGGCATTGCGCTCTTTATCCACCAGCGCCAATACCATGCTCTCACTGCCTGTCTGGCCTTTCGCCTCATAAACAACGTCAACAGCTGTCATGTTAACAGGCTCCTTGAACTCCATGTCAAAATTAGCCCAGCCCGGGTTACGCGAATTTATCATCGCGAGCATGCTTTTGTCCGCTCTGCTATATTTATCTCCGCCGCCGGAAAATTCCGCGTCCCTAAGAAGGTACGTATTAAGCTCCCCCTCCTTATATAGATACACTTTATTGTCGCCCGGCCCTCGCAAGGTCGTTCCTTTTAACACTTTAACATCAATGGCCAGTTTATTGTCAAATAAAAAACTCGCGCATAAAAGAAGAATAGTGCCCGAGGCGATGATCCAAGGAAGCGCGCCTCGCCTCGGCTGCTTTTCTTTTTTTCCGGGGGCCTTTTCCCCTGATCGAAAAAAGGTCCTGGCAAGTTCATTTTGTATGAACTTATCGTCGTTCGGGTTATGAGCTTTTCTCAAAGGCAATATCATCTATGTATATAACGCCGTCCTTATTGGAAACTATCCTGTCCTCAAAAACTATTACGAATTCCGTCATGTTAGAAAGATCGGTTATTCCTTTAAAATCGCTTAAAGGTATGACGATCTTCTGCCACGCGTCAGTAACGTTCGTAATATAATAGCGGCCCACTTGCCTGTTCGCGTTCTTAAGTTCGATCTTGAATACTGTTGTATAGCCTTCTTTTCCGTCTCCCTTCACCCAAAACGTTAAACTGTCATATCCGGAAACGTCAAGGTTTTGCAGGAACATCCAGAAACCGTTATAAGCGGGGTTCGGGGAATCCACATCGTAATCCAGTTTCATCGAAAACCCCTTTGGCCCGCGCCTGTTTACGCTGTCAAATGACTCCCTGCAGTTTTGCGATTGATCGGCAGGGTCCTTGTCCCAGCCTCCGAAATTTCCGCCTATATTATTCGGTTTTTCCCCGCTGTTAAAATCCGCGACGATCATAATATCCGCGCTCTCCCGGCTTACCGCGGGTTCCGGAGCTTCGGCAGGCAATACCGCGCTCTTTGTCTCTTCCGCGGGCATTTTGCCGGTTCCCGAGGGCATGGGCGCGGCGGCTGTTACAGCCTGCGCTTTTTCCGCGGGCTTCTCCATGGCGGGCGTTTCTTTCTTTTCCGCGCATCCGCTCAATGAATACACTATGAAAAACATAAATATCACTGCTCCTACTCTTCGCATAGATCCTCCTTTTTATTTCATGCCTTGCAATTTTATACCCTCTACAAAAAAACGTTGATTAAATACAAATATGAATATTAGCGGAATGGTCGCTATGACAGAGCCTGCCATGAGAAGCCCCCAGTCCGGCTGGGCATGTTGATAAAGTTCCTGAAAATAAGCAAGGCCTATAGGGAGCGTTCGTTTTTCAACGGTGTTAGTAACAAGGAGCGGCCACATGAAGCTTACCCAATTACCGAGCGCGACGAATATCGTTAGCGTTGCCAGGGCCGTTTTGGAAAGAGGCAGTATTACGTTCCAGAAAATGCCCCAATAATCGCATCCGTCTATCCTGGCCGCGTCTTCCAGGTCCCGGGGGATGGTCACGAAAAACTGCCGCAAAAGGAACGTGCCGTACGCTGTAAAAATAGACGGCAGTATGAGCGCTTTGTAGGTATCTATCCATCCGAATAATCTCATTAAAGCGAATACGGGTATGAGCGTAACTGAACCGGGTATCATCATCGTAGCCAGATACGCGAAAAATATCTTGTCGCGGCCCGGGAACCTTAGCCTCGCGAAAGCGTAAGCGGCCATAGCGCTGGTTGTCACCTGTCCGAGGGTAACGCAGAAAGTAACAAAAATGCTGTTAGCGTAAAATCTCGCGAAAGGCACGACTTCCCAAAGATCAATATAATTTTTCCAGTATATCGGGTTCGGTATCCACTGTATGTCTTTTATGTTGAACGCGAACACCGATGTATAGGGCTTAAGAGACGTGGAAAGCATCCAGAGGAACGGTATAAGCATGGTGATCGCGCCGATCACGATGAACGCGTGAACAGCGATCTTTGATAAAACGCCTTTTCCCTTCTTGACCATTATTTTTTTGTTTTCGGTGTACTGCATTTTTTTAATAATGATATTGCTGCACTATTCTGTTGCCGAACTTCCAGTTAAATAAAGTTATCGTGAAAATAGCGACAAAAACGAACCACGCGATAGACGCCGCGTAGCCGGCGTTCTGCCAGCTGTACAAATGATTATATATAAGGTATTCAAGGGTAGTGGTCGACCTCTCGGGCCCGCCGCCTGTCATTATATACGCCTGCATGAACCCGCCCTGAAACCCGCCTATGACCGCCATGACAGTTATAAAAAATGTTACAGGGCTTATCATTGGCCACGTTATGAACCAGAATTTTTGCCAGCTGCTCGCGCCGTCTATAGCGGCGGCTTCGTAAAGCTCCTTCGGCACATTCTGCAGAGCCGCTAGGAAAAGCAGCATGTTGTACCCGCCCATCATGATCCACAGACTCATGAGCATGAGCGAAGGCTTTGACCACTTTATGGAAGTAAGCCACGGCAGCCCCCTGAACGATTCTCCCACAAGATTACCGAATTTTATTATGAGGCTGTTAAAAAGCCCGAAATCATAATTATACATCCATGTCCAAAGAAGGCATATCGCGACACCGTTAGTAATCGTAGGCAGAAAATATATGGTCCTGAAAAATGTTTTAAAAATAACTTTCTGGTTCATTGCCATTGCCAGAATAAGCGCCACCATGATCTCCAGGGGTATCACTGTCATGAGAAAAAGCGTATTTCCGACGCATTTCCAGAAAAGCGGGTCATTGGCTATTATCTTCCCCTGTCCTATATGAAAGCCGAGTAATTTTACGAAATTTGAGAACCCCACGAACACCGGAGCCGTTAACATGTCCCATCTGACGAAGCTTAGAACAAGCGAAGCGATAACGGGAACAAGGGTGAACACGAGAAACCCTATAAGGTTCGGCAGGATGAAAAGATAACCGCTAATTGATTCTGAACGCTGGCTAGTAAATTTCATAACTTAATTTACGTTTTTTATCATACATAAATATTATATCACGCTTAATCGAAGAAGTCCTCAATTTTTAGAAGCTCTTCGGCGCGCCCGGCTATGGGATCAGCGTGGAATCTGCGGCGAACCGCGCCGTTATTAAGGTAATTATTTATAGCTATCAGGCTCATTGCCTGGTCAAGGCATAGGTATTTTGTGGCTGCCTCGCCGTTTTCCGCGTCAATAGCGTCATAAAATCCGTATTCGCCGTAAGCGTTATAATTATCGAGCATGTATCTAAGGCTCTTTACCGCCTCTTCCGGCACGAATTCAAGAGACAGAAAAATCGCGTGAGGAGTTATGACGCCTGCCTTATACCCCTTCATTCCGAGAGGTTTTACCCCATACTCTGAATATCCGCCGTCGGGCGTTGAGGACGGCGACATGCCGTATACTGGATAACCCAATTCATTCAACGCGTAATCAACCTGTATTTTCGCGTGGCGCTCATCGTTAAGCCCCAGCGCCTTTTTCGCCAGCTCTTTTTCCTTTATTATCAAAGTAGGCATAAGCGCCTCAAACATGCTTCCGCCCCAACTGGGCACGAATTTAACGCCGTTATATTCATAATATCCGCCTTCGACTTCATGGCCGAGATACGTTTTAATTGTTCTGTCTATCGGCTTCTGCGTTTGCCAGAACCAGTCTTCCGGAAAGGTTCTGGCCAGCATGAACCAGTGTTCGCGCGGAACATCGCCTTTTCCTATCGCGAGATAGCTTATGGCCCTTGGTTCTGTATAAAACGCTCCGTACTCATATTCCGAATAATAGTTTATATTCGTGTAAAAACCATGGTACATGTGCCCTTCTACCGGGTCGTAAAAAAATGAAAAATCCATCGAATCAAGTATTTTCTGCGAGCGCCTGAGGAGCTCTTCGGGAAAAGCGTTCTTGGCCACTACAATGCCCGCGGCCAGCCACCCGGAATCAACAAAAGATATGAAATTGCTGGTTTCCTGAAAAATAGTTATATCGTAATAGTTGTACGGAAAATTCTGATATTTCGCGAGCCTATCTATCGAATCAAGCGTTAAATTCAATCTTCTTACAGCTTCTTTTTCGCTGATAAAACCAAGATCGCTCGCCGACACAAGGCACATCAGATAAAGCCCGACGTTAGTGATATTAGTGTAATCGCCTATTATGGTTTCAGGCGAGACCGTGGAATCCTTTCCGAACGCTATGTTATCCAGGGGAAGCTGGTGTTCGCGGTCGACTATGTTGTCAAAGAACTTCCATGTATCTTTGGCGATTTCCATTAAAAATTCCCTGTCGTCTTCGGGAAAATCTTTTTTAACAAAAACTTTTTCAGGAAATCCCTCGAGCCTTTTTATTATGAATTTCGCTAATTCCCCGGATGAAAGCTTTTTCTCGGTTTTTTCGCGCCTGTGCGGCACGATATCGCTTATCTTCGGTCCGGGCATGCCGGTTTTTACCAGGGCAATATCGTCAAAATAAAGCGTGCCTTTAGGATTATCGACCCGCCTTTTTTGGAATGTTATAACGAATTCTTTTATATCTCTCCAGTTAAGTATTCCGTTCATGACATTAAGAGGTATTGAATACCTCTGCCACCGGCCTGTTACTCCGTCTATGATATAGCTCGCTGTTATGGTCTCCGGATGGCCTTCCCTGTCGAGCTCGATCTTTTTGAATTCTATTTTAAAAACGCTCGTGTGCCCGTTTTCGTCATCGCCTTTAACCCAGAATTCAAGATGGTCATACCCTGAAGCGTCCAGGGAATTAAGTTTTGTCCATACGCCGTTAACAGCGTTAAGAGAGGAGTCAATATCATATTCAACTCTCATTGAAGCGCCGGAATCGCCCCTGCGCGTTTTATCGTCGAGAGAGATCTCGATCCATTGGTTTTTGTCGCTCGGGTTTGCTTCCCAGGCGCCTATTTCTCCGCCCAGGTTGTTGGTAAGGCCGGCGGAATTAAAGTCCGCCAGCGTTAAGGTAGGAAAGTTCTCTCGGCCCGCGCGCTCTTCGCCGGATCCGGAATGCGGAGCGCATCCGGTTATTAACGAAACGAAACATATTAGAGTAAAAACGCGCGCGCGCCCAATATATTTCATCAAGGGTCCTTATGCTTTTTTAAAAGGGCTTTTTTCGAGTTCCCGTTTTAAAGAAATTATCTTTAGGTCTCCTCTGGGTTTATTAAAGTCCTCCGGCAGAATAACATTATTATCAACCAGAGAAGCTCCCGTAACGCTTTCTATAGCCTGCCGGAAAAGCCAACCCGCGGCTCCTGTATACCCGTTCCATATCATCCTGCCGGGCTCAAAATTCGTAAGTATGTCAGCGGGCTGCTTATTAGGCTGTCCGCCATATGTTTCCATCTTAGCGGGCGTTGCGTGCCCTAATGGAGTTATTTTGACCCATAACCTGTAGGCTATTTGCCTGTATTCGGTTGCCTTGGCCTGATCGCCGCGTTTCTCAAATTCTTCAGCAAGGATCCTGGCGGCCCTTATGAGCCATTGCGCTCCGTGGCAATACATGCCATTTTCGCGCACACCTTCGGGATATTTACTGCTTCTTCCAAGGTAAGGCGTAGTATCTTCCCGAAGGGCCGGCCAGCCAAGAAGCACCGTATCTTCCTTTTCAAGGATGTTAAGAGCAGTGTGGAATATTGTCCGGCCTCTTTCGAAATTAAGTCCTGACATGACGGCCCATGACGCTGTTAGGGCGTCTATTTCCCATATGCCGCTTCCTTCCACGCCTATTTCTGTTCCGTCATCGTGAAAAGCGCGCAGGTACCTGTCACCTCTCCATGTTTTTTCAATGGCATCTCCGAGCTTATCCAATCTTTTCTGGTATATCTCTCTTGTTTTTTTTCCTTCTTGTTT
>CAZFLU010000002.1:10213-16184 GCA_964519195.1 uncultured Planctomycetia bacterium
TGGCCAGTCGTAAATATATTTATCTTCAGCTTCGATCCCCAGCATGTCTTTCAGTATATAATACAGGAAGAACCCGAGCCACACGCTCTCGCCTATTCCCTCCGAACCAATTTCGTCAAGTCCGTCATTCCAGTCCCCTGTCCTTATAAGCGGCAGGCCATTTTTCCCTGAACGTTTTCCGAGTATTATATCAATAGCCTTCATGCAGTGTTTATATACAGAGTCCTGCCTTGTTGAGCGCTGATAGATATGGCCCCATCCCGCTTTATTTTTAGGAAGGTCGGCGAACGGGAATTCAGACCATACATACGAGGTCATTTCATCAAGGATCGTGTAATCGTTCGTTGCCTTTACGTATTCGACAACTGCCCACGGGAGCCATGCCGAGCTATCCGAGGTATGAGAGCGGCACGCGAACGAAGTTCTGCCGTCGGTTAACGTGAAGAACCAGTGATAAACGTCGCCTTCGTAAAACTGGTGAGAGGCGTGCAGGATTATCTGCTTTCTCGCAAGAAGCGGGTCAACCCACAAAAGATTTACGGAATCCTGAAGCTGGTCCCTGAATCCATAGGCTCCGCTGGTCTGATAAAAACCGCGCCTCGCCCATATTCTTTCCGCGAGCGCCTGGTATTTAAGCCAATTTTGAATATAATTGAATTCAGGGTTGCTTGTTTTTAATTCTACGGTATTCATTAGGCTAAGCCACCAGTTCCTGGTTCCCGCCAGTTCTTTTTTTACGTTATCAAGGCTATTGAATTTCCTGACCACTCTTTTTGCCTCGTCAAGCTTTTCTGTTTGCCCGAAAGTAACGGCTACGGACCTTTCTCCGTGAGGCGGTATCTCCATGGTGGTCATGAAACCGGCTATCTGGGCATTGTCAGGTGTTTTTTCTTTATAAGACTCTCCTTTTTCAACCATGTGCGGCCTTGAAACAGAATTGCCGTTTCCGTAAAATTTTCCGCGGTTTGTCTCAAAGCATTCCGCCTTTTCAGTCATGGAAGCGAATGCCCACCCGACGCGGAACATGTTCCGGGGATTACGGAAAAACAAAGCGTTCAGCGCATTGTCGCGTTTTTTCTGTAAGATGCCTGACTTTTCGGGCTGAAATTCCAGCACCATATGAAAATACGGCGCGACCCTTATGCGTTTAGCTTTATCCGTATTATTTTTTATGGTCAAAAGATATATCCCGGCCGGTTCCTCCGGCGGAACAAAAACAGTAAGTTCCGTGGAAAGCTTGCCCTTTGTCATGCGGAATACGGCTGTCCCATCAACCCCGAACTCTGACTCGTGCTTCGCTTCTGCGTCATTGACCGGGCTGTAAGCCGGCGAATACCATTCTTTGCTGTCAACATCATAAAGATAGATCGCCTCGGCAGGGACTTCTTTAGTTGTCACGTCGGGCCAATCAGGGGTAAGCCTGTTTTGCTGGGAATTGCCGTTGCATGAAGTGTGAAGGCCCCTGTTCGTTACCATTACCGAATGCCCGGCCGCGTTTGACATCGCGTGATCAAATGGCCGTGTTGTGAAAGGAGTATGAACAATTATTTTATTGCCATTATCCGCGTACTTCGAATAAGGCCGGGGAGTTCCGGGCGGAATTTCCCCGTGGCCTATAAGAAGGGGCCTTTCCTTATAAGTAATGCTGCTCGGCGCGTTTCTCCGGGTCCTGGGGTTAAGATAGCTGTATATCAGGTCTATGGCTTTATCCTGATTTTTCGCGCACCCCATCATTATGCGGATCTTTTTAGTGGTCCTTGGATTAAGCGTCGCGTCAATGATGAGGCTCCCTATAGGGTCGAATGTCGGGTAGGCTTCGGTATCCTCGGGTTTAAGAAAATCAAGCGTTTCCAGAATGCGCGGTTTCCATATGCTTTTAGCGCGGCCTATAAAATTAACGCGCCCTGTCTCAAAACCTTCGGGCGGGGTATCAACCGCGAGAATACCCATTTCTTTCGTGCTTCTCTGCCACGCGAGTATGGCGTTAGCGTCGCTTTCGTATGCCATCTGCACAAAAAGTCTCGCGTACTGGGTGTGGAACCTGTCGTGAAGTCCGCCGTTCAATACCCATTCCAGGTACGGCACGACTTTCAGTTTGCGCGTATTATAGGTAAGGTTCCTAAGTGTTATTGTCCATATCTCAACCGGGTTATCCTCATCCGGCAGGGTGATCTCGACCGTTGTTTTTATTCCGTTAGATGTGTTAACCGTTCTTAAAGAATCATCCAGCCTTTTTATTTTTAAAGGGGAAAATTTGTCTTTCGGGAAATTGCCTATTACCGGCCAGGAGCGTTTTTCGCTTTTCTGCCATTCCGCTGTATCCGTGATAAAAACCGCTCGTCCTGCCGGGTCTATCGTATCATACGAACGCCTTGTAATATCATACTCCCTCGGGAAAACGCTTCTTTTCTTGTGGTCGTATTCGCTGTAAACTTCGCCATTTTCTTTAAGGAACACCCTGTATATCCTGTTAGACAGGAAATGGCTCTTTATCGTGCGCCTGGCAAAGCGGGCGCGCAGCAATCGTAAAAGAAAGGATATTACCGTGAAAAGTAATATAGCGGCAACTGTTACCAGTAACTTTTCCGGAAGAGTAAGAGAGCGCGCCATCGCGACTATTCCTCCCCGTCCGGCCGCGTTCTGGATCGCCTCTGAAGTATCCCATGCATAATCCCAGTCCCTGCCGCGCGGCAGGTAAAAGGGTATGAGTAGCGGAGCCCACGTGCAGAACCTTTTAACGGCTTCCGGTATATAGCGCTGGGCGGTTATGGGGCCTATGAATTTCGCTACTTTTTCATCAAGCTTATCTAAACCGATAAAGCTCAAGTTCACAAGCGTGGCGACGCGCAAGCCCATGTGATCCATCCATATGAGCACCCTTAGCCAATTGAACGCCAGTATATAGACGAATATGTTAAGGCTCCAGGCGTTGAACGCTTCCGGGGACATCGTGGCTCTATGGTATACGGCGAAAAGAGTTCGGATAGCTCCGTCCTGGTTATACCATGTCGGCTCGGGCATCATGCGAAGGAAAGTGAATATGATAGGGGACATCCACAAGCCCCACCTTAAAACATATATCATGTGCTCCAGAAGTTGAGCAAACCCGGCTTTGGAAAAGAAGAATTTTATGGGTGTAAGGTGTTTATCGAAAAACGCGAGCAGAAGCACTTTATTTATAGCGAATAACCAAGCCGCTATTGACCAGTTAATAACACCGGCGAGCGATTCCGTGAAGAGAAGCTTTGCCCCGCCCGTGTAAGTGCCCAGATCGATCCTTCCCCATTTATTGACCAGCGGGAAGGTTATATATTCTCTCGCTTTGAATCCAGAGCTTGTATAAAGTTTGAATTTCTCTATAACTACCGGCACCTGCAATGAATCCAGATAAAACGCTATCGCGCTTCCTATGAACGCGCCAAGTAAAGCGTCAACAAAATAAAGCCTCCACGTCTGTACCTTGCCTTGTTTTTTAAATCCGTAGACAAAATCCCTTAATATGCTTACGCCTCCGGAGGCTACTAACCCCATCGCGCAGCCAAAAAGTATGCGGTCAGACATTCTCCAGCTTACCATTCCTTTTACAATGGCATAAGTAAAACCGAACCCGGCAACCGCGCCTCTGGCGTAGAGGCTCATGTCGCGGTAATTAAACCTGGTCCTAAGGAAAAACGGCTGGCTCCCGTCAAAGGTCTCAACGATCGTTTTTAGCAGCGGGAATATAAGGGCCCCCGCTATTATGCCTAAAGGAATTGGCATGTTAGATATCAGCATGCTGAATGCGGAAGAATTAAGGGACATCTGCAGCAGGTAAAGCATTGCTACCAAAATACCGCTGTATACCATGCCTTTTTTCATGCCTGTCATGACATGCGTTGATATGCTTTCCCATGTAGGTTCGAGACGCTGCCCCGCGTCAAGCGCCATTCCTGTAATTAAATACACCTCTCCCCAGAGCCCCGCGAAAGCGAACATTGTTGAAAGCATTACCGATAGAGCCTGAAGGATTGCCGGCAGTGAGGATACGGACGCCGTTGACCCAAGATCCGCGATTATTGGCGCTACCACGACCCCTAACGAAATAAACAGCATGAAAACATGCGCTTTTAAGGCTCTAAGCGGCCGGCCTGTTATGGCAAGGCTTATGCTGTTTACAACGGCCTCGTTAAAGATAAATACTACAATGAGCCTTCCGGCAGTGACAACAAATAGGGGCCATTGGGCCGCAAGCGCCATTGTGAGGCCTGTCCCGAGAGATTGTAAAAGCGTAACGTTCTGTAATAATAAAAGCCAGTTAAAAATGTAAGGCGCCGCGAAAATAAGCGCCTGCGTCAGGCTTTTTGAATGTTTACCGCATCTTGTAAGCGAATGGATATTGGAAATTTGAAAAGCTAGAAAAGTGATCGCGGCGATTATTTTATTAAGGGTAAAAAGCTGTATCCAGTCGGATGGCGCCTGAAGCACGCCTAAAAGGCTTGAGGACGCGGCCAGGAAACCCGCGAAAAACGTGTTCCTAAGGACTTCGGACGGCGTAAGGTGTTTTCCGGTTATGTCAAATTTTAAGAGTTCCGCGATAAGGGCGCCCAAAAGACCCACAAAAAGAAATCCGAAATTAAAACCATTCTCCGTTATGCGCGCTGTCCCGAGCGCGTAAATAGAAAAAGTAGCTATGGCTATTAAAGCGGCCGTAAGCCCGTATATAAAATCCTTTTTAAATCTTGCGGTAAGCGTTTCTTTTAACGGCGCCTCGGGCGCTTCAGATCCTTCTTGCTCGTCTTCCGGGCTTTTGATCTTTTTCTTAAAAAATCTGCAGAATATCGCCGCGGCGAGCATTACAAGTAAGCTGAATAAGATCACCATGGCGATCCTTATAAAAATAAAATTTTTCTGCATGAAAGTAAGCTTGTAGAAATCAAGGTCAAAATACAATATGCCTTCTATGGGTTTTTTATCGAGGGCCCGCGCCTCTTCCGCTCCTGTCATAAGAAAATTTGTGGCTTGCGGCAATTCTACCGCCGGGCTTACTACGAACGCTATTTCATTAAGTTCTCCTATGGCGTTCCAATTTATGGTCTCGCTTAAATAGTTCCACCCCTTTTTCTCAAGAGGCAGGGAAATTTTCTGCACGGCGTTCTTCCCTTTGAGCTCTATCTGAACAGAGATCTGGTTGATCTGCTCTATTTCAGGAACATTAACACCGATCTTTACGGCGTCTACCGATGTTTGGGTAAGATTTGAAGGAAAACCTCTTGTCCATATGCCTACATACGTTCCGGGGGTTGCCCAATAATCAAATTTGAGGACATTTTTGCTTAAGTTTTCATCATAGGATTTAAAAACGCTTCCCAGGGCCAGGCCTATATTAAAAGCGTCTTCTTCCGAAGCGTCCGTAAGCGTATATTTCGCGGCTGTTTCAGCGCCTGATGCCGAACTAAAAGGCATGAAGATGCTTGCGCAGAATATTAAGGCTACTATTGAAAGGTTGATCATCCCGGCAGCTCTATTGAAGCATGATTTCATTACACGACTCCTCACTTTTTATTTTTCAACAAAAATAACCGCGTTCAGTTTTTTAGACGGATCTTTTCTTTTTCCGGCATCCGGCGCGCGAAGAAGCCCCAGGTCTTCGGTATCAACGGAGACAGAATATCTGCCGGGTTCGCCGGGCGCCTGCCATGTTTTTTGGACCGATTGTTCGTCGTCAGCGAATTTACCGCCGCTTTCGGCAGACCACTTAAGGAATACAAGGTCTTTTCGCATTTCATCGCCTATTTTCCTCGGAAGCCTGCTTCTGTCTTCCGGATCATAAGCGAAGATCTCACATTTATCAAAATCATGAAGCCCGCTAAGAGAGAACGTTATCTTGGTGCCGGGCTTTACGGCTATATATACGTTCCATGACTGGAACTTCGCGATATCTTCGGGATCGTTCTGCAGATCGAAAAGGGCTTTCGGATCGGACTCGCCTGTC
>CAZFLU010000002.1:16194-25137 GCA_964519195.1 uncultured Planctomycetia bacterium
CGCTCACAGGATTCTTCGGGATCATTCTGCGCCGATTCTGATATCTGCCCGCTCTTATCTACTGTGCGCGTGAATCCTTCCTGAACGCTCTCTTCAGAGCCGCTTTTTGAGCTCGCTACAAAAATATCGCTCTCATAAGCCGAGGCCCGCGATGATTCGTTGTTGCCTTTTACTCCAAAACTCGTTCCGCGCGCCCCGCACACGGCGTTCGGTGTTTTTATCTCAAACGACGACCCTTTGGAAAGCGACTGAACGCGCGCGAGTATTTCAGCGTTCACTATCTCTATTTTTTTGTTCCCGTCCAGAAGCATAACAGCCCGGGAATCGGGAAAGATGCCTATTACGTTCTCTGTTTTTTCATCAAAAGCAATGTCGCACTTGGAATACTTGCCTGTCTTTATAATGTCTCCCTTGCTTAAGCTCATCTCCGGAAACGCGTCTTGCCACTGGCTCTGGCCGCTTGACATTACCTTAACCTCACCTATAACAGTGATTATGCGCGCGCCATCGGAAGCTTCTTCGGCATAAGCGACGCTTTCGAATGACAGGGAAAGCCGCGCGTGCCGGCCGGGAAGTTGATGCTCAAGATTTCCGTTAACAGGAGGAAATGAATTCCACATTTTATACGTGTTCTCTCCCTCATCAAAATAGCCCGGGGAATCCCCCTTTTTTATTTTTTCTATATCTTCTATTATAGTATTTATCGCGTGGCCGTAGGGAGTGCCCGGATTTTTACTTATTATGGCCTCCAGGCTTTCTTTCGAGGCGCTGTAATCTTTTTTAACATAATGAACAATGCCTCTGACAAGTTCCGCGAACTCGCTTACTTCCCTTTCTTTGTAGGTTTCAATAAGCGCGTTCAGCTTGGTAAGCGCCATGTCAATAGACGGTATCCCGAAATACAGCCTTGCCAGATATTTGTACGATTCATCAAACCATTTGCTGTCAGGATACGCGCTTAAAAATTGATAGAACTCCATCATGGCTTCCGAGAAATTCTGGTTAAGGTACATGCTTTGGCCTATTTTGTACGCGCAATAATCCGCCATGTCAAAATCCGGGAACCTGTTAAGGTATTCGCGGTAATATTTTACCGCTTCCGCGTATTTTTCTTTTTCGTAATATTTATCCGCCAAAGCCGCTATGGCCCGGCCGGTTTCTTCTTTATCCTGCACCTTTTCTATAAGATCAAAATAATAACTGTAAACGTCGCTTGCCTTTTTGAATTCCCCGTTATCAAAGAGGCCGTCCGCTTCCTCTTTCATCTCCCCGGCTATATCTACCGCGACTTTCCTGTCAGAATTGACCGCGAATAACACTTTAACCTGAAGAGCGGTATCCGGCATGTTGTATTTTACGAATTCCGACGATATTCTTTGCATCTGGTTTTTATTTATCGCGGCGCTTGAACTGAAAGAGGCCATTTCTTTAACAAGGCCATCAAGCGCGTTTTCCGCGTTCTTTTGCTGCATTTTTTCGGAATAAATAAGATACTGCATGAAAAGAATATCCAGCTTTAGTTCGCCTGATGATGTAGAGTTCAGGGCTTTGTCTAAGTGCTGCATCGCTTCGGTGTAATATTCGTCCCCGAGGCGCATGTGAAGCCTTACGGATTCAATATCATTTTTCCCCGCAAGCATTTCAAGTTCGTGAAGCCTTGCCTTGGCTATGAAAAAATACAGAACATCTATCCCTTTTTGCGAGGTATCCTTTGCCCGGGCCTTAAGATCGCTTACATATCTCTCATAATCGTTGTAAGTTTTGCACGCGGCGAGCTTCTTTTCAAGCGTATCAGCCTCCGCCGCGAAAAGAACCGTCCCGCTTATTAAAAGTGAAATGAAAACCAAACTTATTGTTTTTATGATAATTTTATTCACTTTACCCACCGCCTTTTTTGTTGTTCCGGGGTTTTAATTCCGGACTTTTTGAAATCCGGCTTTCTTAAGAGCCTCTTGCACGTGTTCGTTTTTCATGAAATATTCCCATACAAGGCCCGACCTGAAATTTTCAATAGGCAGCACCATCATGGCAACGCCTATTCCGTAATAAGTAGGCGCGTACCAGTTCAGGTCAAGGTTATAAGAATCCTTGATACCGTATTTTCCCCAAAGTCTGGGATATGTTAAATACATGTATTTTAAAGCTGAAAGTGACAGATAAGGCGTAAAAACTATCGAGCCTGCCGGCCCTGTCGGGGATATCGTGGCGTCGTAATGGGGCTCTCCGCTTCCGCATGGAGGGACGCCGAAATGCATGGTATATCCCGCGGGCCTGTCCATAGAAGTGACTCCCCATGTATTGGGGCCGTATGTTTTGAATACATCCTGGTTATCAATGCAGAACTGCCTGTTCGCTAAAGTAGCGTTCACTGAATTTTGGAACCAGTTCACGCCGTCTTTATCAACAAGGTTCCTGAAATCAAACCATATTTGAGCGTACTGATAAGAGAATAAGGCTCCGTGCCAGGTATAGATAAAAGGCTCTATGTCTCCATACGTGCCTTCGTGGCGCGTCCACGCGTAAAATACGCCCGGATCAACCGGGTGCGTGGGAGAACCTATGGCAAGAAGGGCCACCATTATAACTTCATCCGTATAATAATCCCAATACGATTCAAGAAATCCCCGTTCGGGCGACCATCCCATTGAAAAAGTGCCGTACCACGGCCCCATTTCCATGTTAAGGAACTTTCCCCATTCCACGTTCTCATAAATAATTTCGGCTTTCTTTTTTATGTCGCCTCCGAAATATTCTCCGGCGGTTAAGGCCCCGCAAACAAGTATGGCGGTATCAACAGTGGATATTTCGGCTTTTCCGGCGCGCTTGCCGGTATGCATATTAAGAAAGTGATAGAAAAACCCGTATTTCCCCTCGGCTAAAGGTTCGTTCTCGGGAACCCTTGGTATGAAAGCGTCAAGCGCGAGATCCACTCTTCTTCTTGCTTCTTCGGTATCTATCCATCCTCTTTCTGCCCCGACGCATAGAACGGCAACGCCGAGCCCCGTAGAAGCTATGCTGGCGTCTCCGCCGCCTGAAGTATCGGCAAAAAGCCCTGTCTTGGCGTTCTGATGGTCATAAAAGAATTTAAACGCGTTTTTTTCCACAAGGTCAAGGAATTCTTCGTCCGTAAGCGGCTTGATCGGGCAATCAAGCAGAGCGCCTGTCGCGCTTTGATTGCCTTTTATGTCGGTTGCAACTGCGCGTATTTGATAATTATATATTTGCGCCCCGTTATCCGGCATCCATTCGACTTCGTACCCATTCTTGCTCACGTCGTAATCCCTGCCTATAACCCGCCATATATTTCCGCCGTCAGTACTATATTCGAACCTTACGCTTTCAATATAAGGATTATTCTTTATTGATTCCGCCTTTATGTGAAATATATTTTTTGACCCCAGGGCCAGGCATTGTTCCGCCTCTACCCCGTTTACCTTAAAGGTCTCCTCGCGAGGGGCTTTAAGCTGCTCTGTTTCATGGCTCTCAAGCACCCACAGGGGCCTCCAGCCGAATAATATATCGTCAATATATATTTTACCGGTGGCTATGCCGGTCCTGTTCTCGAACACGAAAACAAGCTCGTGCAAATTTTCCCAGTTATTTATGACAGAGAAATCTTTTAAAGGTATGATAACTTTTTTCCACTCATCCGTTATGAGCCCGCCCTCTACATAAGAACTCGCGTAAAGATAGCTTGTTATATCGTTCCCGAATACAAAAACGCCGTTATTATCCGCGTCCTCATGAAGCTCTATCTTCAGCCGCTGGCCCGTATTTTCGCCTTTTATCCAGAACGATAAATAATTATATTTTCTAAGGTCTAAAGTAGCGCTTCTTTCCGGCCTTACGGGGTCCTGCTTTCCTAATTTAACCCAATAAAAGGAGAATTCCCCGAGATTTGAAACGTCGTATTCCAGCATTAAGGAATAACCGGAATTACCCCTCGCGAAGTTGTCATCCGGTATGGACGCTATGTGCGTGGTGCCCGGCTTTTCTTCGTCTCCTCCGAAAAGGCCGCCGGTATTAGTAAAAAAAATGCCGCTATCGTAATCCGCCAGGACTAAAGGCGTTATAAAGTTTTTATCAATGTCCCGGTTTTCAGCGTAACAATATGAATTTATAAAGTAAATAAAAAGTAAATAAAAAAATATTTTTTTCATAGCCGTTTCTCTTTTAGCGCTTCCGCGCCCGAGGCAAGGGCCCCCGGGCCCTGCCTCGAAGCGGAAAACGTTCTTTCGTTACATTTTTTCAAATTTGATGTCATCAAGATAGATAACACCTTTTTTATTTGAAACTACTCTGTCTTCGAACACAAGAACAAGCTCGGTCAAATTCGAAAAATCAGTTATACCTTTAAAATCTTTAAGAGGTATGCTGACTTTTTGCCATTTGTCCGTTACGCTTGTGACATAGTAGCGTCCTACTTGGCGGTTCGCGTTTTTGAGTTCTACTTTGAATACCGTGGTGTAACCTTCTTTTCCGTCGCCCTTTACCCAGAAGGAAAGAGTGTCGTACCCGGAAGCGTCGAGGTTCTGCAGGAACATCCAGAAACCGTTATAAGCAGGATTCTTCGAATCAACGTCGTAATCGAGCTTCATCGAAAAACCTTTTGATCCGTGCCTGTTTACGCTGTCAAAGGATTCCTGGCATCCTTGTGTAAAGTCTGCGGGGTCCTTGTCCCAGCCTCCGAAATTTCCACCGATATTGTTCGGCTTCTCACCTGAATCAAAATCGGCCACCACGAGCTCTTCCGCGGCGCATGCCGTGCTTAACGTAAAGCCTAAGGCAAGTACGATCACTCCCGCTACAAGCGCTCTCTGGCATAAATACATAACTTTCATTTTCGTGCCTCCTTTCCTAACATTACCGTTCTAACTATTCATTATCGCGTCAAACTTCGTTCTTAATTAAGCTGTTGATCTTATCGATCACGCTGGCTATGCCGCTTGGCGCGTCAACCCTTCCGCTAAATATCTTATCCAGTACCGGATTTAAATATAGCTCCTTTGCCTCGCGCCAACCAGCGCTGAAAGGTGAATAAATAACGTACTGCATGGCTTCTATCAGCATTTTCTTATTGCTTGGAACGGCTTCTTCGTCCGATGCCCATTCTTCCGCGACGCTTATCATGGCCGGCTGCGTCAGGCCTGTTTTAGCAAGCATTGTCTGCGCTTCTTTTCCCGCGAGGGCCTTTAAAACCCTATATGCTTCTTTAGGGTGCCCGGTAGTTTTAAGAATAGCGTATCCTGATCCGCCTGTACCAAAACCCCTCTTTCCTTCGGGCCCTTTGGGGAACATTACAACATCCCATTCAAAAGTATTTACTCTTCTAAGGGCGGGCGTTTCCCAAATGCCTGATGAAAACATCGCCAGGCGCCCTGTCATGAACATGCCCTGCACGCCCATCGCCAGGTTCGACATTGCCGTAGAAGTGGGGTGCACTTTATATTTTGTGATCAGGTCCGAATAAAATTCCAGCCCTTTTAAAGATTTTTCCGAATCGAGCGCGCAACGCGCGGGTTTTTTTACCTTATCCACGATCGACCCTCCGAACGCGTATACGAAATTCTGCCACGCCCACGCGTAAAAACCATATCTTTCTACGCGGCCGTCAATATCCCTTTTTGTAAGCGCCTTTGCTTTTTCCAGCATGTCATACACGTCCCAATCGTCAGTAGGGTAAGGAACGCCCGCGTCATCAAAAAGCTTTTTGTTGTAATAAACGCACGCGAAAGGCGCCGTGTCCCTGGGTACCGCGTAAAGCTTGTTGTTCACTGTAAACCTTTCTATTATTTCAGGATAGAACGCGTTTTCGCTGAACTCAAGGTCCCCTTTTACATAAGGACTAAGGTCAAGCAGGACGTTCTTTGACTGAAACGTTACAAAAAGGTCCACTTCCGTGGCTATTATGTCAGGGGCGGACCTGCCGGCTATCCGGGTAAGAAGTTTGTCCACGTATCCCCTGTAAGGCGTATGTTCAAGCTTTACGATTATACCGGGATTTTCTCTCTGCCAATTATTTATTATGTTGGTTATTATGTTAAGTTCGTCCGGCGCGCCCCAGAAAGCGACCTGTATCTCCACAGGGCCCTTACCCGTGTCTCTTTTATCCGCGCAGCCATTCAGCGTAAAAATAAAACTTGCGCAGATAAAAAATAATATTGTCTTTTTTATTCCGACAGAACGCATGTTGCCTTACCTTGTTAAATTACATGAATATGAAAACCCTGAACGCTATGCTATTTAAAAAATCATCTATATTATAGTAATGGTGCATGTTCCACCCGAAATTCGCTCTTAAGATGCCCGGCTTATAATATTCCAAACCAAGGAGAGTTCCCCAGTTGTCAAAATCAGACATGTTAGTGCCGGCCGCGAGATCTACGCCGCCTTGCAGATAGAAATCCTTCCACGCCTTATAGCTTGCCCTGTTTTCCCAGCTTATGGCGGAAGCGGAATCTTTATAAGGATTCGGGGCCCCGTAAGTAGGAGCGGTGTTGTCCTTTTCTGTCCTTAGCCCGAGAACGTAGCTTAGCTGCGTGGTAGCGCTGAATTTATCGTTAAAATCTCTTCCGAGACGGGCGCCCATTTCGTATTTCTCAAAAGTATTTTTGAACGGGAAGAACTTGTCAGCGGAATAGCTGAAGAAAGGTATTAAGCTCGTTTTGAGGTCGTCTGTCTTAAATCTGAATTCTGTCCTGTAGTACCAGTGGTCGGGGCTATATACAAAAGGTGAGCTTGGCCTTTTGCTCTTGAAGTATTCGAACTGGCCGTACCACTCGAACTGCTCGTTAGGCGCGAGGCCTAAGCTTGCTATGTAAGTGTGGCGATTTTCGTAACCTGCCTCGCTTCCTTTTACTTCTATATTGGAGTATCTGTATCCTAAGTTAGTTGTGATATACCAGTTTATCCCCGGGATTTGATTGGCATATATGAACATAAGTTCATTCTGCAGCCATCTTTCAACTTTTATTTCGGAGAATTTGGGATAGAACTGTTTATATATGTCCCTGTAATCTATTGTATAACGTATCTGGGCTCCCGGGTCATTCGGGTTATCTAAGGTGATCTGCGTGCCATAAGCGCGGGTGAACTGATTTACTATTTGTTGCCGAAAATTAACAGGCTGATCCCACGCAAGAGTAGATCCGCCTTGTCCTAGAATTCTTATAGCCTTCGCGTCAAGTATGTAGGCGTCTACAGGCCTTGCCTCCTGGAATATCTCAACTCTCTGGCCTACGCTGAAATATTTGGCAAACCTTTTACCCGCGAATTCTTCGTATGAGGCTTGAGCGCCTATACGCGCAATGTCGGCTTTTTTCAAAATATACACTTCGTCAGAGGTTTTTTTGGAAGGTTCTGTTTCTTTTGTATCCATCCTGAAACCGGGGTCCGGATTCAGTGCTGCGGTGTCATCTTCGGAAAATGCTGAAAAAGAAAGGGTTATGCTGAATGATAGGACTACTAAAATAAGAGCGTATTTTTTGAATTGCGCCATAAATAGAAAGTTTATGATATCACATATTCTTTTTTTGTCAAACATTTTATATCTCCTTATTTTTGAAAGCACCTGCCCATCCAGTACCGAATGGGTTCCACCCTCATAAACACGTCCCAAATAAGCCTTGTTCTGTAATTTTCTATCATAAGAACTGTAATTCCCACATCTATGCCTAAATATTCCTCTGCCCACCAATTCTGATCAACGTTAAACGCGTCTTTGAACCCGTATTTACCGTATATGCGGCCTCTGTATTCATTATATATATGCTGCAAGCCTCCGATAGCGTCTTCCGGCGTGAATACAAGAGAGCCTGCCATCCCGCACGGCGCGATTGTACCGTCATTGAAGGCCTCTCCGGGTTTTGCGCCATATCCTTTATACCCTTTCGGGCCTATGCAAGCGGTCAATCCCCAGGCATTTTCGCCATATGTGCGAAAAGTGCCGCTGTTTTCTATGCAAAACTCTTTATTAGCAAGGCTCGCGCTTACTGAATTAGAATAATAATTAATATTATCCACTATGTCATAGAGCTCTTTAAAATCTATCCACGCGTGAGAGTACTGATACGCGAAAATGCTTCCAAAATAGCTGTAAATGATATCAAGCCCTTTGTAGCTTGAGCGCGCCCTTTTCCACCGAAGCCAGGCATCGGTTGATATCGGACGCGTTGGCGAGCCTATGGCTAGAGCGTATAATATAATGGCTTCCGAATAAGTATCCCAGTAATAATATAAAAAACCTGTTTCGGGCTTCCAGCCCATGCAAAGAACGTTTTTTCCGTTAAGCATCCAGGGCCAGTCAACTCTTTCGTAAAGCTCTTTGGCTATTTTTTCGGCCTCGGTCCCTTTAAAGTATTCTCCCGCGAAAAGCGCTCCTGCCAAAAAGAGCGCGGTATCAATTGAGGAAACTTCGGAACTCCACGCGCGTTTTGCTGTGCGCATGTCAAGAAAGTGATAGAAAAAACCTTTTTCATGCGGAACGTTGTATTTAAACGTTCGAAGTATCTGCAAAACCCGGGCATAAGCTTCTTCCTCGCTTATCCATCCGCGCGATTCGCCCACGCAAAGAGCCGTAAGCCCGAACCCTGCCACGGCCACGCTGGCAGGGGCCCCGGGGCGGGAACTATCTTTTATCAGCCCGTTCTCCGGGTTAATTTCACGAAGGAAATACTTAAACGAATCTTTCTCCAGCTTGTCAAGGAACTTTTCATCTCGTGGCGACATTTCCGCAACCGCCGTAGTTGTAAAAAAAATCAACACTAAAGCCAGGGCCCGTAGGCCGGGGCCCGTAGTTCCGTACCTCATGTCTTATATCGCGCGATTATTTTTTTAACTTCTTCTATCGTTTTCGCTGTTTTTAATTTTTCCACGTCTTGCCTTAGCGTTTCCGCCATTTCGTCCAGTGTTGAGGCTGTTTTTTTCATGGAGTCGCCCCGTCTT
>CAZFLU010000003.1:0-13424 GCA_964519195.1 uncultured Planctomycetia bacterium
GAAAAACAGGTTTTTATGGTAACGGAAATGTAAAATCTACGGTTGGTCTTCGGAAGGAGTTGTCCGGTCTTCAGGAGCTGTGAAATCAGCGGGCTTTTCAAAATTCATTACTTCAAGCGCCTTATCTATCTTGCGAAGAAGGCCTTTAAGAACGCTGCCCGGGCCTATTTCAAGGTATGTCCTGATGCCCTGCCCCATTACATGCTGAACGGAATCGTTCCAGAGAGTTGTGGAATTTACCTGCGTTATCAGATTTTGTTTTATTTCATCGGGTGTTTCGGCAGGTTTCGCTGTTACATTGCTTATTACGGGAAATTTAGGAGCGTTAAAAGTAACCGTTTCTATTTCTTTTTCAAGTTTTTCTTTCGCGCTTGTCATAAGAGATGAATGGAACGCGCCGCTTACCTCTAACATGATAGCGCGCTTCGCGCCTTTTTCTTTAGCCATGTTCGCTGTAAGCTCAACGCTGCTCGCTGAACCTGATATAACAACCTGCCCCGGACAGTTGAGATTCGCTATCTCGCAGCCAAATCCTTTACAAAGCTTCTCAAGTTCTCCCGGATCCATGCCAAGAATAGACGCCATTTTTCCCGGATTTTTTTCTGACGCTTGCTGCATGTATTGCCCGCGTTTTCTGACAAGCTTAATAGCATCCTCTAAACTTAAAGCTCCTGCCGCAACTAAGGCTGTGTATTCTCCCAGGCTAAGGCCGAGTGAAAATTTGGGAAAGAATTTCTCTGGAAATTTTGCCTCAAGCACGCGAAGGCTCGCCAGACTATGAACGAGTATCGCAACTTGTGAATTTTGAGTTTCGGTAAGCTCTTCTTTCGGGCCTTCAAAACAAAGTTTCGTTAAGGGAAACTTTAAAATTTTATCAGCGCTGTCAAAAACTTCTTTTGCTTCGGGAAAAGATTCGTAAAGCTCTTTACCCATGCCTACATACTGCGAGCCTTGTCCCGGAAAAATGAAGGCTACATCTACCATTGTATAACTACCGCTCCCCAAGTAAGCCCGGCCCCGAAAGCATCTAAAAGGATTATATCCCCTTTTTTAACCCGCCCCTCTTCAACGGCTTCAGCAAGCGCGACAGCGGTTGAGGCTGCTGACATGTTGCCGTATTTTTCTATGTTAAGATAAAGTTTTTTCTTAGGGTCTATTCCCATGCGCTTCGCAACGGCGTTCAGTATCCTTATGTTCGCCTGATGGGGAATTACAAGGTTTATGTCATCGCCTTTTAAACCAAGCGGCTTTGTAACCTTATCAGCCGCGTCCGCCATGAGCCTTACCGCGTGCCGGAAAAGCTCATTTCCCTGCATTTTAAGAAAGTGGAGCCTTCCCTCGACAGTCGAAGCTGAAGCGGGAAGTCTTGAACCGCCTGCAGGCATTTTTAAAAGTTCTCCTTGCGCTCCGTCAGCTCCCATGTAAACAGAAAGTATTCCGCCTTCCTTGACCTCGCCTAAAACAGCGGCCCCTCCGCCGTCTCCCATGAGAACGCAGGTTGAGCGATCTGTCCAATCCATCACGCTTGACATTTTTTCAGCGGCAATAACAAGTACGTGTTTATACGTACCGCACTTTATAAATTGATCTGCTATTGAAAGCCCGTATATAAAACCGGAACACGCGACGCTTATATCAAAGGCAGGGGCTTTATTTATTCCCAGCTTATTCTGAACAATGCAGGCAGTTGAGGGGAAAAACATATCGGGCGTTATAGTGGCCACGATAACAAGGTCGATGTCTTTAGGCTCTAATTTCGCGTCTTTTAAAGCCGCTCTCGCCGCGTTTATAGCGATATCGCTTGTTGCCTCGTCTTCACGGGCTATGCGCCGCTCTTTTATTCCGGTCCTCGTTGTTATCCATTCGTCGTTCGTATCCACTATTTTTTCAAGGTCAGCGTTAGTAAGCCGCCTTTCGGGCAAATACTTTCCAAGGCCCAGTATACCTACTTTTTTATCCGGCATTTAATTTCTCAACCTCCTCGATTATATGCTGGTTAAGCTTGTGCTTAACATATTCATTAGCGGTCCTTACGGCGTTCTTGATAGCTTTGGCGTTTGATGAACCGTGGGCTATCAGGACCCTGCCGTCAACCCCAAGAAGCGGGGCTCCGCCGTATTCGGAATAATCTATTTTCTTACGGATAGCGCGGTATGCCGGCAAGCTTAAAATAGCGCCTATTTTAGGAAGAAGGCTCTTAGTAAGCTCCCTCTTCAGGAAAGTGCTTGTTGCCTGGGCAAAACTTTCGGTTACTTTTAAGACTATGTTGCCGACAAAGCCTTCGCACACGACAACATCGACTTTGCCGAGATATACGTCTCTCGCCTCAACATAACCTTCGCAGTTCATGCCCGCTTTCTCAAAAAGCTGGCTCGCGTCTTTTACAAGCTCTGTGCCCTTTGATTCTTCCTGGCCTATGTTTAATAGCCCGACAGTCGGATGGCTCTTTCCTAAGATATGTTTTGAATAAACAGAACCCATTACCGCGTAATGCAATAAATGCAGCGGTGTCGCGTCTATGTTCGCCCCGACATCTATTATAAGGCACGGGTCCTTAAGCGTCGGAAGCACTATGGCTATTCCCGGACGCTCTACCCCTTTCAGCGTCCTCAATTTAAGAGCGGCCGCGCAGACAACAGCTCCGGTGTTGCCGGCGCTCACGAACGCGTCTACTTTTCCTTCTTTCAAAAGCTCTATTCCGAGCGAGATAGATGAGTTTTTCTTGCGCCTTACGCTGCTAGCCGCGGGGTCGCTCATCTTTATCACTTCCTCGGCGGGATAAATCTCTATTTTTTTACTGTCATAATCGGTTTTATTAAGGAATTTTTTGATAGTGCGCTCTTTTCCAACCAGCACTATCCCGGTATCCTGCTCAAGCGAAGCCCAGGCCGCGCCTTCCACGGTTACACGCGGGGCCCTGTCCCCGCCCATTGCGTCAAGCGCTATCTTGATCATGCCTTTGCTTTCTTCTCGCGGGCTTTTCTTTTTTCTTCTTTCGTCCGTATCTCTACTTCGGCCTTACCTTTATAATAACCGCACGATACGCATATTCTATGCGGCAACTTAGGTTTTCCGCACTGCGGGCACTTTGATGAACCTTTCTGTTTTACCTGATAAAAAGTGCGTCTTAATCTTCCCCGCTGTTTTGAGTGTCTACGTTTGGGATTCGGCATTGTGTCTCCTTTTCTATGATTAGCGTATAGCGTAGAGCGAATAGCGTATAGTTTTATATGCGCTATCCGCTATGCGCTAACCGCTATTTGTTGTTATTCTGACTGTATCTTTCGCTATTAAAAGCTCTTCGTTTGTCGGGATCATCATGAATTTAACTTTATTTTTAAATACGGATGAAATTTCTTTTTCTATTCTATTTCTTATCATCGGAACATTTTCGCCGATCCCGCCCGTAAAGACAACAGCGTCCAATCCTCCCATGGCGGCGGCGTAAGCGCCTATATATTTTTTAATTCTGTATAAGAAAATCTCAAGCGCGAGGCGCGCGCGCTTATTTTTCTTAACGGCTTTTAATATATCGCGCATGTCATTACTGACGCCTGAAACTCCAAGAAGCCCGCATTTTTTATTTAGAAGCTCATCCATGGGCCCGGGCGCCAGGCGCTTCTTCTTCATTATGAAGGTAATTATAGCCGGGTCTATGTCGCCGCCGCGCGTTCCCATGAGAAGGCCTTCAAGAGGCGTAAATCCCATTGTGGTGTCTATTGACCTTGCGTTCTTAACAGCGGCCATGCTGCATCCGTTCCCGAGATGAACCGTTATGACTTTAACGCGGTTAAGGGGTTTTTTCAGTTTTTTCGCGGCTTCCCCGGATACGAATCTGTGGCTCGTGCCATGGAACCCGTAACGCCTGACGCCGTATTTTTTATAAAATTCATAAGGAATGCCGTACACGTACGCGTTCTCCGGCATGGTGTGATGAAAAGCGGTATCAAATACAGCCACCTGTTCTATTCCTGGAAAATGTTTCTCGCACGCTTTTATTCCCTGAAGCGCGGGCGGGTTGTGAAGCGGCGCGAGTTCATTAAAATCATTTATTGAATCTATCACGCTTTTTGTAATGCGTACGGACCCTGAAAATTTTTCTCCGCCGTGCACGACCCTATGCCCTATTCCCTTTATCTCTTTTATAGACCTTATAGGGCTATTTTTACCGGAAACGAGCTTCTCTTTTATAAGGCCTATGGCCATGTGATGATCGCGGCACTTTGATCTCTTTTCGCCTATTCTTTCGATAAGGCCCTTGGCCGCGGGTTTTCCGGTATTTATGTTAAAGAGCTGGTATTTCGCGGAAGAACTTCCGCAATTTATAACAAGTATCAGCATTTCTGCGCCCTTACCGCCGTTACGACAACCGCGTCTATTATCTCCTCGACCCCGCAGCCTCTGGAAAGATCGCTGCATGGTTTCGTTAGCCCCTGAAGGAGTGGGCCCACAACGCGCGCCTGGCCGAGGCGCTGCGCGAGCTTGTAAGATATGTTGCCGGCGTCAAGATTCGGGAATATCAGAACATTAGCCTTGCCGGCTACGGAGCTATTCGGCGCCTTGATAGCGGCGACTTCAGGGACTACCGCGGCATCGAACTGAAGCTCACCGTCAACCATGAGGTCGGGTTTTTTTGTTTTTATTACATCAAGCGCCTTTACGACTTTTTCTACTGACTCGCCTTTCGCGCTTCCTTTAGTGGAGTAACTTAAAAGCGCTACGCGCGCTTTAACGTTAAAAAGTTCCTCAAAAAGCCTGCTTGATGAGATAGCGATGCCGGCCAGCTTGTTAGAGTTAGGGTTCGGCACTATTCCGCAATCTCCGAATACAAACAGGCCGTTATGGCCGTAAATAGACCCTGCCAGCTCAATTACAAAAGAGCTCGACATTATACCTATTTCCTTATCAAGCCCGAGGCAATAAAGGGAAGCCCGCGCTACATCAGGGGTTGTGTGGCTGGCGCCCGCCACGAAACCGTCAGCGACGCCAAGGCGCGTTAAAATAGCCCCGAAATAAGCCGTATCTTCCATGACAAGCTTTCTGGCTTCATCTTCTTTTGTGCCTTTATAGCTTACAAGCTTATAAAATGTCTCAATGACCTCGTCTTTTTTAGTATACTTTTCAGGCTCGATTATCAGGATATCTTTAAGGGAAAGAAAGGATTCGCCTACCATTTTTTTTATTTTTTTCTCATTTCCAAGAAGAATAAGTTTCGCGAGGCCGAGCTCCGCTATTTGCGCCGCGGCTTTCAGTATCCTGGGCTCTTCGCCTTCGGGAAGAAGTATTGTTTTGGGGTCCTGCTTAGCCTTGTCCTGCAGTTTTAATATTTCGGTCGCCATTTATCGCCTCTTTAGTTTTTGTTTAAGTTTACCGGCCACAAAATCAGGAACGAATTCCCTGACGCCCGCCCCAAGCATTACCGCTTCTTTTATTAGCTTACTGGAAAGATAAGCGTAGCTATCTCCTGTCATCATGAATATTGTTTCAATATCTCCGGCAAGCTTGCGGTTGGTGAGGGCCATCTGAAATTCGTATTCGAAATCGGATATCATGCGAAGGCCCCTCAATATAACACGCGTTCTCTTTTTTCTGGCGTAATCGATCACGAGACCGTTAAAATCCTCAACCGAAACATTATCCAGTCCCGCGGTGACCTTTCTAAGCATGTCCACTCTTTCTTTCACGTTGAAAAGCGGGGATTTATTCTTATTATGGGCTACTCCGATGAAAAGATGGTCGTATATTTTTGAGGCTCTTTTGATTATATCAAGATGGCCGTAAGTGACGGGATCAAATGTTCCGGGATAAAGCGCTTTTCTGTTCACCCCGCCTTCCTTTCTTTTATAGCATACTCCCGCCAATTACATGGAGAACTGTTCTTATCTTGTTTATGGATGGCGGGGTTCATTTTAAAAGGCTTAATCGTTTTTGTAAAACGATATTACCGTATCTCCGTATTTATTTCGTTTAAAAAGTAAAAGACTCCCAATTCGATCGGGAAGCTCATCTTTTACAAAGTGCTCCGCAATTACAAAACTATGTTTTGTCAATATATCACACGCACTTATATTTATCAAGCAATTTTTGGCCATATCCTTGTGGTAAGGCGGGTCCAGAAAGACCATGTTGAACCTTGCCCCTTCGGCGCTAAGCTTCTCTATACCCTTAACCGCTTCCATTTTAAGAACTTGTGTAAATTCCCTGCCTATTCCCAGAGCTTTCAGATTCTGCGCTATTGTCTTTATACATTTGGCGTTATTGTCCATGAACGCTGCTGTAAGAGCTCCCCTGGAAATGGATTCTATGCCAAACGCTCCGCTACCGGCGTATAGATCAAGCGCGCGGCTGCCGGGAACGGCTTTCGCCATAACGTTAAACACGGCCTCTCTTACCCTGTCCTGCGTTGGGCGGGTCCTGAAAGTAACCGGCATTTTTATTATTCTTCCCCTGTATTTTCCTGCTATCACGCGCATTAAGTTACCCTCGTGTCGCGGGGCCCGGAACCCGGGTGTCTAAACTGTTAAGATCAAAACGTTTTTTTACCATATTCCCTAAGGCTTTGTGCCTTGTATCCTTAAAAAGAGGGTCTTCCTTAACTATGCGAAAAGCCTCGCTTCTTGCCTCTTCCATTATACCAAAATCTTTTATGATATTCCCGAATCTTATCTCGGGAAGGCCGTGTTGTTTAGTGCCGAAGAATTCTCCCGGCCCGCGCATTTCAAGGTCGTCTTCGGCTACTTTAAAGCCGTCCTGTGTTTCTGTCATTGTATAAAATCTTTTTCTGGCGGACTCGGTAGCGGGGCTGCCTAAAAGAATGCAGCAAGATGAATATTCCCCTCTTCCGATCCTCCCCCTCAATTGATGAAGCTGGGAAAGCCCGAACATTTCAGCGTGCTCTATTATCATTAAAGAGGCGTTCGGAATATCTATTCCAACCTCGATGACGGTTGTTGAGACAAGTATATTTATTTTGTTTTCCTTGAATTTTTTCATGATAGCGTCTTTTTCGTGAGGCTTCATCCTGCCGTGTATAAGCGCGAGTTTCAGGTCGGGAAATATCTTATGCCGAAGATGATCGTGCATGTGAGATGCGCTTTTTGATGCCCTGGGCCGCGAAGCGTGCTTTTCGTTTCCCGGATCGGCGGAGGTTTCTTCGATCCGCGGATACACGATGTAGGCTTGCCTGCCTTTTTTAATTTCTTCGCGCAAAAATTCATACGCCTTCTCTCTTTTGTCTTCTGTAAGGGCGTACGTTGTTATCGGCAGGCGCCCTCCGGGAAGCTCTTTTATGACAGAGATATCAAGGTCGCCGTAAATAGTAAGCGCGAGAGTCCTCGGTATCGGCGTTGCCGTCATAACAAGCGTATCGGGACGCTCGCCCTTTTTCCTTAAAAGTTCGCGCTGCGTAACCCCGAACTTGTGCTGCTCATCAATTACAACCAGGCCCAGATCCTTAAAATCCACATTCTCCCATATAAGAGCGTGCGTTCCGATAACAATATCCGCCTGGGCGCTCTTTATCTCTTCTTTTATCTCTTCCTTCTTATCCTTATCTATACCGCCTACGAGAAGCCTTATATTGATACCAAGCGGCATGAAAAACTCGCTCATGTTTATGTAATGCTGGCGCGCCAGGATCTCCGTAGGGGCCATTACGCCGCACTGGTACCCGCTTTTTACGCTAAGCATAAGCGCGTACATGGCAACGACCGTCTTGCCGCTGCCTACGTCTCCCTCAAGAAGCCTGTTCATCGGTTTCGGGCTTATCATATCGCGCTCTATCTCTTTTATTGACCTCTTCTGCGAGAGAGTAAGCTCGAAATCTAAAAGTTTTTTAAAATCATCCGCGTTGAACGCGTCCATTTTGTGGGCGATGCCGCGGGACGGTTCTTTTTGTTTTTTTCTTTTGAGAGCCAAGGCAAGCTGCAACATGAAAAACTCCTCGAACACTATGCGCCTGTAAGCCTTGTCAAGATTCTCAAAGGACCCCGGAAAATGTATGTTCCTAACAGCGAAAACCATATCCGCAAGACGTTTCCTTGCGCGCACCTCTACGGGGATACTATCACGCAAAAAAAGGCGTGAGGTTTCCGTGGCTTCCCTTATCAGCATTCTTAAATATTTTTGGGTCACTTCTTCGGTAAGAGGATATACCGGAACTATGCGGCCCATGTTAATTGAGGGGGACCCGTCTTTAACTATTTCGTAGTCAGGGTGGTTTATCCGGAGTCTGTCATATTTTTCAGCTTTCCCGTAAACTATTATATCCATGCCTTTTTCAAAAACATTCCTTAAAAACGGCTGGTTGAACCACACGCAGTAAATAACGCCTGTCGCGTCTGCCAGCGCGATCCTGAAAACAGACATTCCTTTTTTCGTCATATTAGAGCCAACGGTAAGCACTTTTCCCCTGACAACTTTATATTCTCCGGGCTTCAGGTCCTTTATCAGGGTGAAATCCCGTCTATCTTCGTATCTTCTTGGAAGATAATACACAAGGTCTCCCACAGCGCGGATACCGATACGCGCCAGGACATCGGCTTTCCTGGGCCCGACGCCTTTAAGATAGCGCACTTCCGTATCAAAGGTAAGTTTTTTTACTTGCATTGTTATAACTAATATGCTAAACTTCTGGACCAGGTTCATATTACACATTTATTTCTGAACCCGGCTCAAAGAGGAAAAAACAATGTCTAAAATTTGCTATATCTGCGGAAAGAAACCGGCAGCCGGGCGCGTTATAAAGCGCCGGGGGCTTGCCAAGAAAAAAGGCGGCGTCGGACAGCGTATAACCGGCATAACAAAGCGCCGTTTTCTTCCCAACCTTCAGACCGTACGCGCATTTATAAACGGAAAAAAACTGAAAGTGCGCGTCTGCACAAAATGCCTTAAAGCAGGCAAGGTCATTAAAGCCATTTAAAGTTTTAAATTCGAATTTCTAAATCCGGAATTCGAAACAAATCCGAATGTTTAAATGTTCAAAACTGCGGTTTTTTGTATTTCTGTCATTTGAAAATTGTTTTGGATTTTGATATTCGTATTTCGGATTTCACGCTCTTATTCCGTTATCCTCAAATCCTTAAGGTCAAGCTGAAGCGAGGAAATGCCCTGCCATGTATTGATGGACGGAGAATAAACAAGCTGCACCCTGGCGCCCTGCTCCGGCATGGTAAAACCGTCTGACTTAAAGCTTATCGCCTCACAAGTAGTCTTATCATCGGTTATCCATAATTTAAATCCGTTCCTGGCTATGCGCCGCGGGTCGTTCTTAAGATAAATATCTTTTGAAACAAAAAGCGGCTTCGGATTTTCCGGGCCGAACGGCACAAGAAGATCCAGTTCCGCTAAGAATTTATCATTTATATCCGATATGCCTATTTCCGCGTCTATATCGATGCTGGGGTAAAGATGTTCATCGGTTAGCATTTTTTCCGCTATCTTATTTATTTTTCGCGTAAAAGCGTTTATATTCTTTTTTTCTATGGAAATGCCGCAGGCGCCCTCGTGCCCTCCGAAATCCAGAAGAAGCTCTCCGCAGGAATTGATAGCCTCAAAAAGATGGAATCCGTCAATGCTCCTCGCCGAACCCTTCCCCACGTCCCCGTCAACGCTTATCACTATCGCGGGCCTGTAAAATTTATCCACTATGCGGCTTGCCACTATGCCGATCACTCCGGAATGCCAGGCCTCCGCGGAAAGCACGATCACCCTTGTTTCCTTGAAATTTACCTCTCTTTCGATCTTCTCCATGGCAGAAGCCTGAATTTCTCTTTCGATCTTCTGACGGTTACGGTTTTCGCGGTTTAACATGGCGGCAAGGTGGGCTGCCTTGTGTTCATCGCCTGTTATTAAAAGCTGAAGCGCAACGTCCGGTGAACCTATGCGGCCCATGGCGTTTATCCTGGGCCCGAGTATGTAGCCTATATGCCCGCACGATATGTCCTTGCCCTTTAAACCCGCTACTTCAATAAGGGCCCTTATCCCTATTTTTTTCGTGGACGTAAGTTTCTTCAGGCCCTCTTTTGTTAATATGCGGTTCTCGCCCTGCTGCGCTGAAAGGTCGCTTACAGTGCCAAGCGCCACCAGGTCCAGATGGTCCTCGACAGGATAATCCGTGCCTTCTGTAAGAACTTTGGCCAGTTTATAAGCTATCCCGACGCCTGATAAATATTTAAAAGGGTATCCGCAGTCATTTTGAAGCGGATTTATTATGGCGAACGCTTTCGGAAGGTCTTTTGATTTTATTTCGTGGTGATCGGTTATTATAACGTCTATTCCGGCCCGGCGCGCGCTATCCACTTCTTTATGCCCGCTTATGCCGCAGTCGGTGGTGATCAGCAACGTTATTTTTTTATCTTTCGCCAGTTTTATAGCGGTTTCGTTCAAACCGTAACCTTCTTCGAGCCGGTTAGGTATATAGGTTTCCGTGTCGGCTCTAAAATGATCCAGGGTTAATTTTAAAAGCGCGACAGATGTTATGCCGTCAACGTCGTAGTCGCCGTACAAAAGTATCTTTTCTTTTTTGTCTATGGCGCTTTTTATCCTTTGGACGGCTTTATCCATATCTTTCAGAAGATGCCCGTTGTGGCAGGAGGAAATATCGGCATAAAGGAAGTGCTGCGCCTGCATCTCGTCCTTTATTCCTCTATTTATTAGAAGCTGCGCGATAACAGGGGATATTTTAAGCGACGAAGCCAGGCACCTAGAAAGTTCCGGCTGGGAGGCTTTTATTTTCCAGATCTTATTCATTAAATAATTGGTTTAGCGGATAACGTATATGAATTTTTATACGCTATCCGCTTCAGCCAGAGGCTGATCCGCCTCTGGAGGAATATGCTAAACGCTATCTGGCGCGTTTGGACGGCCAGTCAATAAGGATAGGGCTCGCTATAAAGATCGATGAATAAGTACCCGTTATGATACCTACAAGCATAACAAACGCGAAATCATTAATAACAGCTCCGCCAAGAACATAAAGCGCTATCACAACTATGAGCGTTGTAAGCGAGGTAAGAAGCGTTCTTGAAAAGGTCTGATTTATGCTGGCGTTTATTATTTCCGCGTAACTTGCCTTTCGCATGAGCTTTCTGTCTTCCCGTATCCTGTCAAAAACAACTATTGTATCGTTTATGGAATAACCTACGATAGTAAGAAGGGCCGCTACTACAGGAATGGACAGTTCCCGCCCGGTAAGAGCGATGGCTCCCAGGCTTATGGCAACGTCGTGAAGCAGCGCCACTATGGCCGCGACCGCGAACCTGAATTCAAACCTGAATGAAACATAAAGGCATATCCCTATCATCGCGAATATAACCGCTTTGAAAGCTTTTCCTCTCAGGTCTTTACCTATGGAAGGGCCGACTTTTTCTATGCGCATGATCTCAAACTCGTTGCCCTTGAAACTTTCCCGGAATTTAGTCATGACATCTTCCGAGTTATCGTCCTGCGTTCTTATAAGTATTTCGCGTTTATCGGCGAACTGCTGTATCGGCACCCCGCCTATTCCCAGCTCTTTCAGCGTATTCCTGACATCCTGAACAGGCACAGCACCGGTAAAACGATATTGCTGCAGGACGCCTCCTGTAAAGTCTATTCCGTAATTGGCTTCCTGTCTTTTTACGAACGTGAAAAGACCTACCGTTATAAGTATAACAGAAACAATGTAGGCTATTTTTCGCATGCCGATAAAATTTACTTTCATGTTCTTAACGAACTGGAACATTTTAAGGCTGTTTATTTTAAGGTTCCCCGCGCTAAGGTAATCCAGTATGAGCCTTGTCACAACTATGGCCGTGAACATGCTTGATATTATACCTATGCTAAGCACCGTGGCAAATCCTCTTACAGGCCCGGTGCCAAACTGGAATAATATTAGCGCCGTAATAAGCGTTGTAACGTTAGCGTCGAGAATGGTAAGGAAGGCTCTCTGGAAGCCGCTTTGTATGGCAGCTCTTAAAGATTTACCGACTTTTGATTCTTCGCGTATTCTTTCGAATATAAGAACGTTAGCGTCAACCGACATGCCTATCGTAAGAACAAGTCCGGCTATACCGGGAAGCGTTAAGGTCGCGTGAAAATACGCGAGGGCCCCTGTTATCAGTATAAGGTTAAGCATTAGCGCGAAGTCAGCGATAAGCCCCGCTAACAAATAGTACGCTGCCATAAAAATAAGAACAAGAAGGCCGCCTATTAAAATAGCTTTTATTCCTTTTTGTATGGAATCTTTACCAAGCGTGGGCCCGACAGTTCTCTCTTCTATTACTTCAACCGGCGCGGGAAGCGCTCCGGCCCTTAGCACTATGGCCAGGTCATTTGACTCCTGAACTGAAAAATTGCCTGTTATCTGCGCGCGGCCGGAAGGGATCTGCTCCCTTATGACAGGGGCGCTGTAAACAGTACCGTCAAGCACTATGGCCAGCCTCCTGCCAACGTTCCTCGCGGTTATGTCAGCAAAGGTTTTAGCGCCTTTATTATTAAAGATGATGGATACATACGGCTGATTAAACGTGCTTTGGCTGAATTCTGTAGTAGCGTCAACAAGCGTATCGCCTTTTAAGGCAGCCGCTTTTTCAACAAGAAGCTCTTCTGATTGCCTGTCCCTTGTTTTCATTTCCTTGAGTTCGTAGCCTTCTACATCCTCTCCGTCTAAAGCTCTTTTCATGAGTTCGGGGTCATCGGAAACTATCCTGAATTCAAGGTGCGCGGTACTTTTAATAAGATTTACCGCTCTTTCTCTTTCAGTAACGCCCGGAAGCTGCACAACGATCCTGTCGGCCCCCTGGCGTTGTATGGACGGCTCCAGAACTCCAAACTGATCTATCCTGTTCCTTATGATCTCGAGAGCCCTGTCCGGAGCGTCTTTGGCTTCTTCCGGGGTAAGGGAGCTGGTGTCAACTCTTAGAACAAGATGCATGCCGCCCTGAAGGTCCAGGCCGAGATTTACCTTTCCCTTTTCCAGCAGTTTTCCGTCTTTATCGTGAACATCAAGCGGCGGATAGCCTATCCACAAGGCAAATCCTACGACAATTACAACAAGTATCGCCTTCCACTTAAGATTTTTTGTCATGTATCCTCCGTTTATAAACCGCGGCTTTAACCAGCCTGCCCTCTACGCTTGTCTTGATTTTTTTATTGTGCCGATAGAGTTTTTCTGGATCTCTATCTTTACGTTATCATCTATTTTAAGGACGACTGTCGTGTCCTTTACGTTAACTATTGTCCCGTGTATACCGCCATTGGTCACGACCTCATCATTCTTCTTAAGCTGGGTTATCATGGCCTTGTGCGCTTCCTGCGCCTTTTTCTGCGGCCTTATAAGAAAGAAATAAAAAATAACGAAGATTATTACTATGGGCATTAGTGATACGAGTGGATTCGGAGCGCTTCCGCCTGTCGCGCCTTGTGCTTGTGCATATGCATTTAAC
>CAZFLU010000003.1:13434-19384 GCA_964519195.1 uncultured Planctomycetia bacterium
GAGATAAAGATCCCCGCACTAACCCCTACTGTTCCCTACTATCCCATGCTATCCCTTACTTTTGTAATTCTTTTTAAACTCTTCCGCGAACTTCCTGAAGCCATTTTCCTTAATTTTCTGCCTGCAAGTTTCTATAAGTTTAACATAAAAATAAATATTATGCAACGATACAAGCCTAAGCCCTAGTATTTCTCCGGTATTGAATAAGTGCCTGATATAGGCCCGCGTGTAGCTTTCGCAAACAGGGCACTTGCATTTTTCATCTATCGGAAGAAAATCTTCCTTGAATGTAGCGTTCCTTACCTGCAGTTCACCCTGCCAGGTAAAGGCCTGCCCGTTCCTACCGTTCCTTGTCGGCACCACGCAGTCAAATAGATCTATTCCCTCATTGATAGCATCGATCATGTCAATAGGCGTGCCCACACCCATGAGATAGCGTATTTTTTCTTCGGGCAACATGTCGGCTGTATGCTCGGTTATTTCATGTATAAGTTCGGAAGGTTCTCCTACAGCAACGCCTCCCAGAGCATATCCGTCAAAATCAAGCGGCACTATTTCTTCTACCGCTTGTTTCCTAAGGTCCTGGTATGTAGAACCCTGTATGATCCCAAAGAGCATCTTTCGTCTGTCATCTGTCGTCTGTTTTCCGAAGGCTGCTTTAGACCGCATTGCCCAGTCATAAGTGATCTTAAGCGACGCTTCAACTTCGCTTCTGCTTACAGGGTAATGAAGGCATTCATCAAGAGGCATCATTATGTCGCTTCCCAAAATACTCTGGAATTCGACCACTTTTTCAGGGGTCAAAAAATGCTTTGAACCGTCTATGTGGGACCTGAATTCAACGCCGTCTTTTGTGATCTTTCTAAGTTCTGCCAAACTGAATATCTGAAAGCCGCCCGAATCCGTCATTATGGCCCTCTGCCAGTTCATGAACTTATGGAGCCCGCCTGCTTTTTTAATTATTTCAGCTCCCGGTCTAAGATATAGGTGGTAGGCGTTTGCCATTATCATTTCGGCTCCCGTATCATTTATGTCTTCGCTTGATAGGGCTTTTACAGTGGCCTGTGTACCAACGGGCATGAAATACGGAGTGTTAACCTTGCCGTGCGCCGTGGCCAGCTCTCCCAGCCTTGCCTTGCCTGATGTGTCTTTATGTATTAATTTAAAACTCATAAAATTAACATCGCGTCGCCATAACTAAAAAAACGGAATTTGTTCTCGATCGCGTATTCATAGGCTTTGAAAAGAAGCTCTGTTCCCGTAAACGCGCTTGCGAGTAAAATAAGCGTTGATTTAGGTAAATGAAAATTAGTTATCAGCGAGTCCACCATTTTAAATTTATATCCGGGATATACATAGAGATCCGTAAAGCCCTCAAATCCCTTAAAGCCGATGCCGCCATAACTGAAAGCCTGGGAAATAAAATTCTCAAATTTTTCCGCGCACGATTCAAGCGCTCTTAGGGAAGTTGTGCCGCAAGCAAATATCTTTCTTTTTTCGTTCCTGGCATTATTTATAATAGTAACGTTTTCCTTGGATATACTGTAAAATTCCGAATGCATCTTATGCTCTTCCACGGTGTCCCCTTTTACGGGAGCAAAAGTGCCGTAGCTTACATGCAGCGTTATGTAGGCCATGTCAACGCCTTTGGCTTTAAGTTTATCTATTATCTCCCGCGTAAAATGGAGGCCCGCTGTCGGCGCGGCAGAAGCTCCGAGTTTGTCGGCAAAAACAGTCTGATACCTTTCCCTGTCTTCAGGCCTGTCAGGCCTTGAAATATACGGAGGGAGCGGCACGTGCCCGCCCTTCTTTAGCACTTCATCGATCGGTTGTGAAAATTCTACAAGCCTGCCTATTTCCGTTTTTCCCCTAACGCGCGCCGTGTCGCCTGAATCAAGCATTATCTCTTCGCCTTCGGCTATGCGCGAAGAGGGCCGCACAAGCGCTTCAACCGGGCTTTTTGTTTTGTCTATGATAAAGATCTCAACCCTGCCGCCGGTCTTGCGTCTGCCGAACAGCCTCGCGAGCATGACTTTAGTATCGTTAAGAACAAGCAGGTCCCCTTTTTTAAAATAGTCGCATATATCCGTAAAACGCTTCTCATAAAAAAAGGCTTTTTCCCTATCGACAACGAGCATTCTTTCTTCGCCTCTTTTGGGAGACGGATATTTCGCTATGAGTGTTCTGGGAAGACTGTAATCGAATTCTGATAATTTCATATTTATCTTAGTTTTAAGTGCCGCACTTATAACTTATTACTTATAACTTAAAACTTTATTTTTTCAATGTCCTTAATCTCCGCTCCGGGATAATAGAACCTCAATATATCCTTATACCCTTTCCAGGCCCTTGCCATTCCGAAAGCGCCCCACTGGCACATGCCAACGCCGTGACCCCAGCCAACGCCTTTGAATATCACGCCCTTTGGCGTTACGTCTATTGTGAAATTCGCGCTTCTTATAAGGTTAGGGTCAAGGGCGAGCCGGAATTTAAAACCTTTTATTTCTTTCGTTCCGCCGGTATCGGTTATAACTATCGTCTCAAGCCTGCCTGAGGTGTCGCGGCTGCCTTCTTTTATGCCTTTCATCCCGTTTATTTTTATTCCGTAGTCGTTAAAGCGTTTTTCCATTTGTTTATAAGAGAACATGGCTTTCCATTCCATACCTTTGGCGCCCCTGCAGTATGGGCACTTTACACCCTTAAGCGGCGCGGCGTCAACCCCGAAAACGATCTTCGCGCTTTCAGTGTGTCCGGCGCATATAGAGTGATAATAAGCCGGAAGTATATTGCCGTTATAGATGAGCGCCTGGCCCCTTGTCGAGTCTACAGCTTTTATTGTACGGCGCCTTTCGCTTTTTTTACCTCCGTAAACCTGCGAATATATGTCGCTTGTAACATCATAATCCTTGTCTTTCATTATTTCTTTTCTGTAAAGAGCGAAAGTTCTTGCCGCGACCGCCTGCGCCTTCAGCGTTTCTATGGGCCAATAATGCGGTGTTTCGTGATAAAGCACGCCGTAAAGATACTTTTCAATATCAATGTGATTAACTAAAAGAAGCTTCATGTCCTGCGTGCGTATTATGTCCACTATCCCGCGAAGCTGGGTGGAATCCAGAAATATTGCGGCGTCCTTCTGCGGAATAATACGTACACCGTACGCTTTGAATTCTTTTTGGCCTATTTTTATTCCTGTTACAGCCGGCGTTACCGTTTCATTTTTAAGGTTTGCGCCTTTCTCGAGTATTTTATCAGAATTGACCGGCGTAATTGCGTATGGTCCGTCTATTTTAAGCTGAACTTTTGGCTTATCAAGGCCTACCGCGACCCTTACATTTACGCCTTCAGCGAAGGAATGTCCGGAGATAAAGATAAAAGCAAAGGTAAGAATAACGTATAGTAAATTATTTTTAAAGTTACTCATCTAAACACTCTGCGCTGATCGCTTCTTTCTCTTTTTTGCTTCTTCCCTCTCTACCATTGAGAATACGCACCCGCAATAATTCTGGCAATAGATACCGCTAGCCTTCGCTTTTTTATGCGCCTCGCTGAAACCTTTTCTGTAGTCGCAGTAATAGAACTTAACGCCTGTTTTATCGGATATTTTTTGCCCTATCTCTTTAAGCGCTTCATGGTCCTGGTAAGGACTGCCTAGAAGCGTTGTTGTAAAAGCGTTAAAATTATTCGCCTTGGCGAATTCAGCCGTTTTCCAAAGCCGGAGCTGCCAGCATAAAAGACACCTTTTTGGAGCGGGATCTTTTTTTGATATGAACTTAAAAAATTCTTCAGGGCTATATTCCGCGAAAAATAAACGCAGGTCCTCTACTTTAAAAAGTGCCCCGGCTTCTTCTTTGCGTTTTTTGTATTCCGTGAAAGGCTGGATATTCACGTTAAAAAAAAGACCGGAAAGCGAAATGCCGTCTTCCCGGGCTTTTCGTATGGGATAGATCGCGCATGGCGCGCAGCAAGTATGTAATAATAATTTCATAATGGTTTGCCGGTGTGCCGGTAGAGCAATGGACCGGCAAACAGGCTAACCGGTTTATTGGTTAGCCAAATAGTTCTTTTTCGGGGTTTTTCTTTTTTAAACCCATGTGATCATAAGCAAGCTCCGTAAGCTGCCTGCCGCGGGGCGTTCTTTTCATGAATCCCGCTTTTAAAAGGAACGGTTCCACGACATCAACTATTGTATCAGCTTCTTCGTTCATCGTAGCTGCAAGAGCTTCTATCCCCACGGGCCCTCCATTATAGGAGGAATGTATTGTCTGTATTACTTTTCTGTCAATAAAGTCAAGCCCCATGACGTCCACCCCGTGGCTATCCAGCGCTTTGTTAGCTATATCTTTTGTTATTTTGCCGCGGCTTTTTACTTCTGCCCAGTCCCTTACGCGGCGAAGCAGCCTGTTGGCGACCCTGGGCGTACCGCGCGACCTTTTCGCTATTTCCCAGGCTCCGTCTTCGTCTATTGTTATGCCGAGTATGCCTGCGGAGCGCGTAACTATTCTTATAAGGTCCTCCGGAGCGTAAAAATCAAAATGATAGAACATGCCGAAGCGGCCGCGAAGGGGCGCTGTTAAAAGGCCTGCCCGTGTCGTGGCGCCTATAAGGGTAAACCTTTTTAAGTTAAATTTAATGGTTTTCGCGTAGGGCCCTTTGTCTATGATAAAATCTATTTGAAAATTCTCCATCGCGGGATATATGAATTCTTCAACTACTTTTGAAAGGCGGTGTATCTCGTCTATAAAAAGTATATCGCCTTCCTGGAGGTTCGTTAAGATGCCTATCAGGTCGCCGGCGCGCTCTATGGCGGGGCCGCTTGTAGCGGTTATTGAAACGCCCATTTCATTGGCTATCACATGCGCAAGGCTTGTCTTTCCGAGGCCCGGCGGCCCTGATAGAAGTATGTGCTCGAGCGGTTCTTTTCTTTTTTTCGCGGCTTCCAGGGCTATCTTGAGGTTATCTATCGGATCGTTCTGCCCTATAAAGTCCGTAAGTTTTTCAGGACGAAGAGACATGTTAAGTATAACGTCTTCTTCGCTTTCGGTTTCCTTCAGTATTTTTTCGCGCTTGTCCGCCGACTTGTCCGCCGTAGGTTTGCCGAAGGCGGAAGCTTTAGCGTAGGCGGGTTTATCTTTTTTTTCCATTTTTTTACCTGATTACGCAGATTTAAACAAGATTACGCAGATAAAATCCAATCTGTGTAATCATTTCTTTTCTTTCTGCCTTGCCTTATACACTTCATTCAAGAGCTCTTCGCTTGAGTTTATTCCGGAACCTCTCTCAAGAGCCCTTGATATCATGTCCTCTGCTTCTTTTTTCTTATATTGCAGCTGAAGAAGCACTGAAAGCGCTTCCTCTTTTATGTCTTCGCTTATCCGGACGATCTCTCTTGCTACCTTGTCCTGTATCAGCCCGAATTTCCCTACCTTCCCCTGCAGTTTCGCGATTATCTGTTTCGCGCGCTGCTCCCCGATGCCCGGAAGGGTTTTGAGAAGCGCGAGGTCGCCTCGGTCAATAGCTTCGGCTATCTCTGAGATCGGGAGCGAAAGCGCCTTACACGCGGCCTTAGGGCCCACGCCTGATACTGTTATGAATTTTTCAAAGAATTCTTTTTCTATATCGTTCAAAAATCCGATCAAAACAGGTATGCTTCTTGAGGGGTCTATCTGGAAATAGTGGTACGTTACGAATATCATCTCGCCGTCACCGCTCACTTCTTTTTCTATATTATGAAGTATGCACTCCGGGACCAACACCTCGTATGATACCCCGCCGGGTAACTCCAGAAGTATTCTGCCTGAATTTTTCGACTTTATTTTTCCCTGTATTCTACAGATCATTTCCTAAGCTCCACGTTAGCGTATGTTATGGCGCACGCCAGGGCATCCGAAACATCCATGGGTTCGGGGTTGTCCCGAAGCCCCAGCCGTTCCTTCACCATTCCCTGTATTTG
>CAZFLU010000003.1:19394-20011 GCA_964519195.1 uncultured Planctomycetia bacterium
TAACCGGGCCGGCAAGACCTCCCCGGAATTCACCGGAGACGGCTTTTTTTATGCGCGTCGAAGGATAACTTACAAGCTTTATGTCGGAGGCGCCGGCTGCCAGGCATATAACGCCCCGCGCGTGGCCCATGAGTATAGATGTAACCGGGTGCTTATAATGCGAATAAAGCTTTTCTAAAATCATCACATCAGGATCGTATTCGCGTATTATCTCGGAAAAATTGTCAAATATCTTTTTAAGCCGCGCGCTTATAGGTTTTTTTTCATCCGTGCGTATAACGCCTGCTTCTTTCAGTTTAAGCGTGCCTCGGGCGCCGGTTTCTATTATACCATAACCTGTCACGCGAAGCCCCGGGTCAACGCCGAGTATGATCATTTTACCAGCTTTAAGCTTTAGATTATTCCAATTCTTTTAACACTTCATCCGGAATATCGAAATTAGCGTATACGTTCTGCACGTCATCGTTGTCTTCAAGCTCGTTCACAAGAGCAAGGATTTTTTTAGCGTCATCTCCCGACACCTTTATCGTTGTTTTCGGGACATTTGTGATCTCGGAAGCTTCTATCTTTATTTTGCTGTCTTCTATAGCTTTTTTTACAGCGTCGAAACTAGCGGG
>CAZFLU010000004.1:0-15740 GCA_964519195.1 uncultured Planctomycetia bacterium
AGCACACTGGCGGCTCTTTTAGCGTATATCATAGCGTTTCAAACGCCTGTTTTATGGTGGGCAGCAAGCCCGCTCAAGCTGGCTGTCAAACCTGAAAAGGCGGACGCGATAGTGGTTTTTGCGGGAGGAGTGGGTGAATCAGCCAGGCCTGCGCAGGGATACGAGGAGAGAGCGGAGAAAGCCATTCAACTATACAAGGCAGGATACGCAGGCAATATCGTTTTTTCCAGCGGTTTTAAATATACATTTGAAGAGGCAGAGATAATGAAGGCGCTCGCTGTATCTTTCGGAGTTCCGTCAAAAAATATCTTTCTTGAGACAGACGCTTCCAGTACTTATGAGAACGTAAAATTTACCGGCGCAATAGCGCGAGAAAAAAAATGGAAAAAGGTTCTTCTCGTAAGTTCGCCGTATAATATGCGAAGGGCTGTCATGGTATTCAATAAACTTTACCCCGGTATTGAGATCGTGCCAACACCTGTTGACAAAAGCGCTTTTTATGCTCATGCTCGCGGCGCGAACCTGCGACAGTACAGGTCCATAACACATGAGTATATCGGTATATTATATTATTTAATTAAAGGGTACGCAAAATAGGAGGCAGCATGCGATTTGTAGACGAAAAAGGAAAACTTTTCGGTATTATAAATTTAATAGATTTTGCAGTTATAACAATAATAATCGCGAGCATAATAACCGGTTATATCGGATACAAGAACATGATGAAAGGAGAATATGAATACACAAGGCCACTTATGATCAAGGTGCTTTATACAGGAGTGCCTGTTGCGATCGCAAGGGCTGCGAAAGTTGGAGACAGCGAGAGAGGGATTATCAAGATAATAGACATAAATAAAGCCAACATCAAGCCTTTTGTCGAAAGAGAAAAGATCGTCGCAACCTTAGAAAAAGATTACGAAGTGCTTGTTAAATACCAGATCATCACTAAAATGGTAATTACGTTCAAGGTCGTGGCATTCGGTAAACGAGGCGAGTATTACATAGGGGATCAGGTCATAAAAATAGGGCACGGATTTAATTTTACGGGCCAAACTTATGATTTGAACGGCGGCACTGTAATAGAAATAGAGGAAGAAAATGCTTAAGGAAAGCGCTTTATATAAAGCTTCCCTCAAGGTATGGCAATTCACCGAGAAAAGCATTGAAAATTCTTTTCTAGTGAAAACTATTGCGATACTAAACGGATACTTAATGAAATTAAAGATTTTCTATATAGGCGCTTCTATACTTATTGCGCTTTCGTTTTATAGTATATTTTTGCCCGGTTCAAAGCTAAGCGAAATTTTTCCGCTTCCAGCAGTGCTTTATACCGTAGGTTTAGTTTCGATAATATTCATGGCATCGTCCTCTAACCTGCAGCTGCTTGCGGGGTCATCAAACATAGTAAAGTTTTTCAAGAATATTTTTTAATGCATATCAGGTATCGTTGAAAAAAATAAAGATTATAAGAATAATAACAAGGCTTAATATAGGCGGACCTGCGCAGCACGTTACGCTGCTGACAGAAAAGCTGGATAGTCGGAGATTCAACACGTTGCTCATAAGCGGTTCATGCGGAAAAGACGAAGGAAGCATGGAAGGTCTGGCAGGTGATCTCGGCCGGAATTTTATAAAAATAAATAATATGAGCCGTGAAATACAACCGCTTCGGGATATCAAAGCTTTTTTTACGATCTTTAGAATTTTAAAGAAAGAAAAACCCGACATAGTGCATACTCATACAGCAAAAGCCGGGTTCATAGGGCGCCTGGCGGCTTTTGCGGGGGGTGTGCCTTTATGTGTGCACACTTTTCACGGCCATTCCCTTGAGGGATATTTTAACAACGCTAAGAACAAGATATTTACTTTCATAGAGAGAACGTTAGGCCGGATTACAGACCTTATAATTGCTGTGAGCGAAGAGCAAAAGAAGGTTCTGGTCAGCGCGCACAGGATAGCCTCAGGAAATAAAATAGAAGTTGTGCCTCTCGGCCTGGAGTTGGGAAAACTGCTAAAAATAAGCAAAAATACTTTTAATGATTTCAGAATAAAGAACGGCATAAGAAAAGATGAGCTGCTTGTGTCAATAATAGGCAGGCTTGTGGATATAAAGAACCACAGAATGTTCATTGACGCGGTGCGTAAGATCAAATTGGATAAAAACTCCGAAAGATGTAAGTTTTTTATCATAGGTGACGGGGGAAAAAAAAGAGAGCTCGAAAGGTATGCGGCGTCATTGGGGTTGGGTGATATTCTAAAGTTTTATGGTTGGTGCAGGGATATTGAAATGGCCTATGAGGCTTCAGACATAATAGCGCTTACCTCGGACAACGAAGGAACGCCTGTATCGCTTATACAAGCGCTTGCCGCGGGAAGGCCTGTTGTGAGCACGGATGCCGGAGGCGTAAAGAGCGTAGTTAAAGACGGACGAAGCGGTTATGTTGTGCCGCGCGGGAACACGGCGATTTTTTCCGAGCGGCTTGTAAGGCTTATTAAGAATGGGAGCGAGAGGAGCTCTTTCGGCATGTTCGGACGGGCTTACGTATCAGAAAGATTTTCAGCAGCGAGACTCGTAAAAGACATGGAGTCAATTTACGAGAATTTGATAAAAGAGAAAGGAAGACAGGTTTAATATGAAAGCACTAATAACAGGAGGCGCGGGGTTCATAGGTTCGCATCTTGCCGAAGAGCTTTTGGCTCAGAGTAATAGCGTGACAGTGATCGATGATTTTTCAACGGGTAGCCTTAATAACATAAAGCATCTTAAAGGCCGCGCGAAATTTGCCTTTTGCTTAGGGAGCATACTTAAAGACTCATGGATAAAAAAACTTATAAAAGATTGCGATATTGTATATCATCTGGCGGCTGCAGTGGGCGTGAAGTACATTATCGATAACCCGCTTAAATCGCTGGAAACAAATGTCCATGGAACCGAGCTTATACTTAAATACGCGCATGAATTCGGCAACAAAAAAGTAATATTGGCTTCTACGTCTGAAATTTACGGTAAGAACCGGCCCGGCTCTAAGGCTTTCAAGGAAACAGACGATAGGTTGCAGGGTTCTACGACAATTTCCCGATGGGGTTATGCGTGCAGCAAGGCCCTTGATGAATTTATGGGATTCGCGTATTATAGGGAAAAAAAGCTTCCGATCGTGGTTGTCAGGTATTTTAATACATGCGGGCCACGACAGACAGGAAGATACGGAATGGTCATTCCCAGGTTCGTAAAACAATCTCTCTTGGATCATGATATTAATATTTACGGAACGGGTAAACAGACAAGGTGTTTTTGTCACGTAAAAGATACAGTTAAAGCCACGATCCGTTTGGCGTCTAATAAAAGAGCGCAAGGCGAAGCCTTTAACGTCGGGAATCCGCAACCTGTTTCCATAGAAGAACTCGCTAAAAAAATAAAAAAAATGACTTCTTCAAATTCCCGAATAGCGTGCATACCGTATGAAAAAGCCTATGAAAAAGGTTTTGAAGACATGATGCACCGAAAGCCGGACATATCAAAACTCGTTAAGTATACGGGTTTTACCCCGTCAATAAATCTGACAGAACTATTGCGGGATACAATAAAGTTCTATAAAAAATGAATTATATGAATACAGCTCAATTACTGGAAGTTTTTATAGTAGCTACGGTTATCTCTTATCTTGTTTCACCGGTCCTTCAGAAGATCGCTTTCAGGACAGGCTATCTTGACAGGCCAAAGAGCAATAAAGTCCACGCGCACCCGATCCCGCTTCTCGGAGGAGTAGGTATTTTTATATCATTTTTTACGGTTATAACCTTAAGTGGCCTGCGTAGCATCCATTACGCGCCGGCTATTTTCCTTGGATGCCTTATACTCCTTTGCGTAGGGCTGATAGACGATAAATTCGGCATGATGCCTAATATAAAGCTGTTAGGCCAGTTCCTGGCTGTTATGCTTGTAGTTAAATCCGGGTTAAGAGTGGATTTCCTGGGCAATTATTATGTAAATGTTATTTTTACTTATATATGGATCATGGGGATAACGAATTCTTTCAATCTTTTGGATAACATGAACGGGCTTTCAGCAGGAATTGCCGGTATATCAGCGTTGGCCTTTGCCGCGATATGCGCACTGGACGGACAGACGTATACGGCAGGGTTCGCGCTAGCCATCGCCGGCGCAAGCATTGGTTTCCTGAAGCATAATTTTCCTAAAGCCAGAATATTTATGGGCGATTCCGGCAGCATGATATTAGGATATTTGCTTGCTGTTCTTGCTATTTTAAGCTCCTGGCAGACCCGCCAGGTAAATCCTTCGCTTATCGTACCTTTTCTTGTATTAAGTTATCCCATTTTTGACACTTTGCTTGTAACCGTAATAAGATCCATAGAGAAACGCTCAATATTTGAGGGCGGAAAGGACCATTCTTCTCACAGGCTGGCGCTTCTTGGCTTAAAGAAATTTAAGGCGGTTTTAATAATATATCTTTTGTGCGTCGTAAGCGGCGTATTCGGTATAATCGTGTCAAAATCGAATATATATACGGCGGTCATTGCGATTGCCGTATCATCTTTTCTGTTTCTAATCCTCGGAGTAAGGCTTAGTCTTATAAAAACTTATCAACATGGGAGAAAACAAAAGCATGCGAAATAACCTTAAGAAATTTGTGCCGCACATTGAAAAAATTACCGAATGGTCATTGTACCTGCTTGCGTTTTTCGCTCCATTCTCCAAATCAATGATAGAAATATGCATAACAGTGGCATTTATATCATGGCTATTGAAGAAAATATTATTGCGGGATTACAGGATCGAAATTACCGCCGTAAATGTTCTTATGGTGGCTTTTGTGGCTGCAAATCTTTTATCGGGTATCAACGCAGAGCTTAAAATGCTGTTCATGCGATCCATCGTCAGTAAATGCATCAAATTTGTCCTTCTTTATCTTATAGCGTCCGAAACCATAAATAGCAGAGTAAAACTTAAAAATCTATTTACCATGGCAATGATCTCCGCTTCCATAGTAATGCTGGATGCTTATATACAACATTACTATTTACATAAAGATGTATTCAGGCTATACCCATCATTTAAATATGCGCCTCTTACAGACCTAAGGCCAGGATATCTTGGATTCCCTACCGGCACTTTTCCATTTCCTAATGACCTGGCAGCCTGGATGCTGGTGATACTTATGCCTGTTATATCGCTTTCTCTATGGGGTTTGTACGGTAAAGGACGAATCCTGTTAGGCGTTTTTACGCTGCCATTTCTATATCTTTTTTATCTTACTTACGCCCGAGGGGCATGGCTGGGATTTGGTTTGGCTTTAGTTATTATGCTTTTCATGAAAAGCAGAAAAGAGTTCTTAGTTTTTGCATTTGTTTCCGCGTTTACCCTATTTTCAGTAATATCCTTTATGCCTAAAGAAAAAAAAGATGAACTCATAAGCATAACCAGCTTAAAGGACAGAGGGACAATGTGGCAGATAAGCGCGAAGATGATAAAAGAGCACCCCATAGTGGGCAATGGCCTTAACATGTATTTCAGCAGGTTCAAAGAATTGAGAGATGACAGTTATAAGGGGCTGAGAGGAAGCTATGCGCACAATGGCTTTCTGCAGATGATAGCCGAAATAGGATTTCTTGGATTTACCGTATTTATTCTTATTTTAGTTTTTACTTTTCAGAGGGCCATTTTTTACATAAAGAATGAAAAAGACAGATTTCTGTCGGCAACCGCTATAGGCCTTTTATCCGGGATAGCGGCTTTTCTCGTGCATAGTTTTTTTGATACTAATCTGCAGTCGCTTCCGCTTGTCACGTTATTCTGGTTTCTTCTCGGGATCTTATTCAGCGTAGAAAAACTTCATGCAAAATAATTTTAAGAACATACTGATCATAAATACCTTCGGCATAGGGGATGTGCTTTTTTCAACCCCGCTTATCCGTGCCGTAAAGATGAGTTTTTCTTCAGCAAAGATCGACTTCATGTGTAATGGCCGCGCAAGATATGTGATGGAACACAATCCCAATGTCTCAGAGGTCATCGTGTTCGAGAAGGACGATTTTAGAAGCGAACTTAAAAAGTCAAAGATACGTTTTCTGAAAAAACTGACCGGTTTTATCCAAAAGATGCATCACGGTCATTATGACCTTGTTATCGATCTTTCTCTTAACTATCAACTTTCGATATTGCTGCGTATTGCCGGCATAAAAAATATAACGGGTTTTAATTACAGAAACAGGGGGCGGTTCCTTAACAATAAAATGGATCTGACCGGTTTTGACGAAAAGCATGTGGCTCTTTATTATATGGACCTACTTAAGCTGATAGGGATCGAACCGATAAATAATATTTATACCGAAACGCATACCTCTATGAAGGATAAGGAATGGGCAGATAGATTTTTTAAGGAAAAGGGCCTGGAAAATAAAATAATTTTGGCGATTATGCCAGGAGGCGGAAAAAGCTGGGGCGCTGACGCAAGATACAGGCGGTGGCCTGTTTCGAATTTCGCTCATGTTGCCGACCGCCTTATTGACGCAACGGGTGTAACCATTATCCTTCTTGGGGATGGTTCTGAAGTAGGGCTTTGCGAAAACATGGGGTCTTTCATGCATAATGACGTTCTAAATGGCTGCGGGAAGACGGATGTAGGCCAATTCATGGCGCTTATTGAAAAATGTGACCTCGTTCTATGCAATGAGGGAGGCCCTCTTCATATATCCGCTGCTCTAGGCGTTCCGGCTGTAGCCATATTCGGGCCAGTGGACGAAAAAGTTTACGGGCCTTACGTTAAGATCAAAGAAAATTACAGGATCATAAGTGACCGCACGAAATGCAAGCCTTGTTATTCAAAATTCAAGCATGCGAAGTGCGATACAATAACGTGTATCAATTCCATTTCTCAGGATGAAGTGTTTGAGATTACTAAGGAAATGCTGAAAGATGTGAGCTCAAAGAAAAAAAGGCTATTTTCATGAAGTGCGATATTATCATTCCTGTGTGGGACCAGATAAGACATACATCCGAATGCCTGGATGCAATTTTAAAAAATACAGTGTTTCCTTACAATATCATTATAATAGATAACGGAAGCGGCTCGGAAACTAATAAGTATCTCGAGCATGTTAAGAGCTCTCACAGCAATGTTACGCTATTAGCCAATCCGAAAAACCTTGGCTTTATAAGAGCCGTAAATCAGGGGCTTGAGAAGGCAGCCTCTGATTACATATGCGTGCTTAATAATGATACATTGCCGGCAAAAGGCTGGCTTAAAGAATTAGTGGATTTTTCATCCAAAAGGGCCGAGTACGGCCTTCTTAACCCGATATGCAAGGGCCACAAAGAAGCAGGGCTTTCCATAAATGAATACGCGGAATTGCTTAAAGAAACAAATAGAAACAAATTCATGGAAATGAACCAGGCGCAGGGATACTGCATGTTAATGAAAAAAGAGCTTGTTGATAAGGTCGGATTTCTAGATGAGTCTTTCGGAATAGGCGGATTCGATGATACCGATTATTCAAGAAGAGCGCAATCGGCAGGCTTTTTGTGCGCATGCGTTTATACTTCCTATGTCTATCACGCGGAACACGTGAGTTTTAAAGCTATGGGCGAGCGCAAGTCAATACAAGCCGGGTCAGAGAAATATTATTATAATAAGTGGCCCAGACATAAAAGAGTCGCTATCATTTACGACACGAAAGCGTCAATTAGCAAAAACTCAATGGAAAGCATGCTAAAAACGGCTTTAAAACTGGCTAGAGACTGGTGCTGGATAAATCTTTTTGCGGTGGGCGGAAAAGATATCAATGTACGTTTAGAAAAGGCCATAATAAAGGCCTCCATACCGCGTCATCAGAATATAAAGTATAATTGCGTAAACAATATTCTGGGCAAAATGGGTATTATTATAAGAATGTTTGAAAGATGTTTTGGTTCGAAGAGGAGAAAAAAATACGATCTCATTATATGCAATTCACAAAACATGGCTTTTATGCTTAAGCCCGCGGCTTTACTTCAGTCATCAAGCGTATCAGTGATGGATTTCGTATCAGGAGCGCAAGGATGAAGTGCGATATAATACTTCCTGTCTGCGATCAATATAAGTTCACCAAACCATGTATTGAAAGTATATTTAAAAATACATTTTTCCCGTACCGACTTATAGTCATAAACAACGGCCCTTCTCCAGAAATGCGCGCTTTTCTGGATAACTTGAAAGCTCCGGAAAGCGCGGAGATAACTATAATACATAATAGCAGGAACATGGGATGGGTCGATTCGATAAATATGGGAATAAGGATATCCAGGGCGCCTTTTGTGTGTTTTCAGAACGATGATACCCTGGTAACTGCCGGATGGCTTGGCAAAATGGTGGATATATTGAACAAGAATGGCATGTTCGGGCTCATCAATCCTACGTGGGAAGGGAAACCTGACAGATTATCCGTAGATGAGTATAATGGCCGCCTTGAATCAATAAATAGGGGCAGTTACACGGAAACCGACTGGTGCCGTGGATTTTGCGTTGTAATAAAGAGGGACGTAATCGATAAAATCGGGGAGATCGATAATATTTACAGTCCGGCTTATTTTGATGATGTCGATTATTCCGTAAGCGCTATAAACGCGGGATTTTTATGTTTAAGAGCGCTTGACACCTATGTACATCATTACAGGAATGTGACGGCTTTTGAGGTAATGAAAGGCAATGAATGGTCCAGGCTTCACGAGAAGAAAAAGCTTACTTATTATAAAAAATGGGGGAAACCGCTCAATATCGCCATGATATTAAGCAGCCAAGTGTGCAAGGATACAGAGAAACTGGATAAAGCTGAAGGCCTTGTTTTTTACCTAGCGCGAAGGCAGCATCACATATATATCTTTAGCCCAAAAAGATCGGCCGGACGTTTCCGGCATACGAATGTTAAGGTTAGGCATTATCATCCTGTGTTTTTTAATCTTTTATCGGAGATAAACGTATGGCTTAACAGAGGCAAACGTAAGGAAAAAAAATATAATTTTGTATTCAAAAGCCTTGAACCGGAAAATATAGAACATATAAAAAATACGGTTGATTTAGCTAAAGAACGAACCAAAGGATCTATCAATGTGCCGTTGTAATATCATAATACCTGTATGGAACAGGCTTCAGGATACTAAAAGCTGCATAAATGCTATTAAGGAAAACACTTCGTATCCCTACACTCTTATCCTCATAGATAACGCAAGCGGCGAACCAACCGCGTCGTATCTGCAAACCCTAGAAAAGGGCTCTGATAATATCATGGTAATCAGAAACGAGACAAATGAAGGATTTGTCAGGGCTGTCAATAAAGGTATAAAGATGTCAGACGCACCGTATATTTGTCTTTTGAATAACGACACTTTTCCGGCAAACGGCTGGCTTACTGAAATGGCGTCGATAGCCGATAATCATTCCGATATCGGTATCATCAATCCTTCCAGTAATACTGTCGGAGAAAAACCTGAAAAAGGGGAAACAGTGGAGCATTATGCGGAAAGGCTCAAGGTGTTAAGAAATAAGCATGTTCATCTCGGCACCGCCATTGGTTTTTGCATGTTCATAAAACGGGAGGTTATAAGTCAAATAGGGCTTTTCGATGAGATGTTTGATATGGGCAATTATGAAGACACCGATTTTTCGCTTCGCGCGGCAAAAAAAGGCTATAAGATAGTAAGAGCGCTTGCTTCATATGTTTATCACAAAGAAGGCGTATCATTCAAAGCTCTGAGCAAGGCGAAAAAAAAGTCCAGGCGGAACAAAGAATTATTCGAAAAAAAATGGGGCAAACAGGAAAGGGTCCTTTTTGTTTTGCCTGAAAATCCGGCGCTTGAAAGCAGGGCCGCTGAAATAGCTGAAAACGTAATTTCTAAAAATGGCTGGATATACGTCGCGAGCAAAAAACACGTCACAAACCCCGGCAGCCATTCAAGGATACAGCATTATTGCTTTAAGAACTTTTTCTTTTTTAGGATTTTTTTAAAAGTTGCGTTCAAGAAAAAAAGATTTGACAGGATCTACTGCGCGAATAATGTCAATCTATTGTTTTTACAACTTTTGAGGTTTTGCTTCTCAGGCGTTCAGAAAGCGCCCGCATAAGCCCGCTTTTCATTTTTCTTTCAAGCTCAAGCCGTTTTTCCAGAGTAAAATCTTTAGAAGCGTATACCTTGCCTTTTTCCCATTGCCTTACATATGCGGCATTGCCCCTTATTATCTTTTTTATGGCATCTATCATAAGCCGGGCGCCAAGCTTTATTACTTTGTTGTCTATAGTTGCCTCATTATCTTTAGGCTCTATTTCATTCATCTGCCGTGAAATTATTATTTCCCCCGAATCTATTCCCTCATTAAGGAAATGTACGGTCGCGCCTATGAATTCAGGCTCCTCGTTATATAAGCACCAGAATGTGCTTGGGCCTCCGCGATAGTACGGCGCAAGGCCCGTATGCAAATTTATTATGGAATTAGGAGGGATGGATCCTATTATATTCTTCTTTACAAGGGACGTACCTGAAACAACAATAAAATCCGGCCTGATCTTTTTAATAAAATCCAGCGTTCTTTCCGAATTTATATCGCCAACGCGCACAATAGGGCAAAGAGGCACGCGCCTGGCCTGCCCAAAAAACTCTTTTTCCGTTTTTTCATAACGCCTGTCCATTTTTATAGCGAGAAGCTTTTCGTACAATTTTTTTATGGTGCCAAAAAGTCCATGTTTTACTTGTTTGCTTATTCTCGTGGACGGGCTATATTTTTTTTCGATTACGATACCGGCAAGAGGAAAAGCGGAATTAATTTTTTCCGCAACGAAAAAATGTCTTCTCGCGTTGCTTATAAAAGCTATTATTTTTTTATCAGGCTTTTCCATGCAGTCCTTTTAAAAAATCCCATGACCCCGCGGCTGTGCATTTGAATATTCCAATATCTCCTCCATTGCCGACTTCGTTCCTTTTCAGCAGGAATCTGGCAGTTGACAATGTATTGAAACCGTGCCGGGTGGTGATGCCTATTTTATATCCGCATTTTTCCGCCAGCCGCGCTATCCTTTTATCCGTATATCCATGCGGGTAAGAAACAGATGATATTTCTTTTTTGATATTTTGTTCTATTTCCTCTTTTGAGGAGCGAAGCTCTTTTTCCGCGGCCTTGTCAGGGAGCTTGGTAAGCGGAATGTGCGAAGAAGCGTGCGAACCTATGGTAACTATATCCTCGCGCGCAAGTTCTTTAACCTCATCCCAGCCCATAGGATAAAAAACGCCTGATGTGTCGCCGAAAAAATCTTTATCATCAAAAAGCGAACTATCCCGGACTTTTTTTGAAAATTCCGCGTATTCTAGATCGCGCGCTTTTATCTTTTCTTCCGCGGAAAGCTTGAGGAACCACGGAACGCTTTTTTTTGAAATAAATGAAGTTGTCAGGAAAAAAGTTGCTTTGACCGAATATTTTTTTAAGATCGGAAACGCCACAAGGAAGTTGTTCATGAAACCATCGTCAAAGGTAATTACGACGTTGATCTTTGAGGAGGAAAATCGGTTTGCCAGGATGTCCGAAGGCGAAATGATCTCAAATTTTTTTTTCAAATAAGCCATATGCGTTTCGAATTCCTCATCAGGCACGCATTGATCGAACGGGTCGATCCCCGCTTTCCAGTCGGCTTTTCTTACTATGGAATGATAAAGCAGTATTTTCACAAGCCCCCTATTGCGGAATCTGAACGCGGCATTTAAGCCCGATCCTTCGCATAGAGCGGCTATCCCGGTTTTCATGTATTAAAATATAACACCGCGAAGGGGAATTCGCAATATTTTTTTCTTAATATATCGTTATATTATGATATAATATGCAAAAACAAATATATGCCTACCCTTGAAATAACCACTAAAATCGGATGCGATAATTATTGCTTTTACTGCCCGCAGAACAAGCTCATAAACGCTTACGCTGGGCGGGGCAATGAGCTTATGTCTCCGGAGTCGTTTAAAAAATTTATTGATAAGGTCCCAAAAAGGATTGATGTTGATTTCTCCGGGATGTGCGAGCCCTGGCTTAATCCGGGCTGTACTGACATGGTGCTTTATGCGTTTAAGAAAGGGCACAATATCAAGGTATATACTACATTGCTTGGCATGACGGAAAAAGACCTTGACCGTCTGGAATGCGTAAAATTCGATGCTTTTGTTGTTCACGTGCCGTCCGAAAGCGGCAAAGAAACCATAAAATTTACGGATAGATCCATGGCTGTGCTAAAAAGACTATTAAGAAGCGGAATACAGGCTGTGTATCTTTACCATGGGACGCGTCCGGATAAAAGGCTGGAAAGCCTTATATATAATAAGAAAAGCATACAGGCAGGGCTTATTACCAGGGCCGGTAATGTGGCAGTTGATAATAAAAAAATATTAACAAAAAAAGAAGGAAGGCTTTATTGCCGGCGCGGGCTGAAATATAACGTTCTTCTTCCTAACGGTGATGTTCTCTTGTGCTGCATGGATTATGGGATGAAGCATATTCTCGGGAACCTTGAAAAGGATACATACGAGAGTCTCTTCAAAAGCAGGGAGTTCAAACAAGTTCAAAAGGGACTTAGGAACGCAAATTCCGATATATTATGCAGGTTCTGTGACATGTATGCTGAAGTGAAACATTCTTTCTGGAAAAGGGCTGGTTCATGGCCGAAGTGAGCGTTATACTGCCTACCTATAATTGTGCGCAATTTTTAACAGAAGCCGCAAGAAGCGTTTTGCGCCAGTCATTAAAAGACCTTGAGCTGATCATAATAAATGACGGCTCCTGTGACAATACGGATGAAATCATAAAAGAACTTGAAGAGGACAAAAGAATGATCTATCTGCGTAATGACAGAAAAAGAGGGTTGTCCTTCTCGAGAAACAGGGGCGTAAGGGCCGCCAGCTCAAATTTTATAGCTCTTCTTGACGCGGACGACATTTTTTTTCCGGAAAAACTTGAACAGCAGACAAGGCTCATGAAAAGAAAAAAATGCCTTTTTTCTTATACCAACCAGGTGTATTTCAATGGATCCGGGATGTGCAAGGTTTCCAACAGATATCATTTTTCAGGCGATGTTTTTTATTATCTTAAACGCAGTAATTTCATACCGTCTTCTTCTGTCATGTTCGCCAGGTCTTTGTTCAAACATGACATGTTTGATGAAGATCTTCCAAGCCATGAGGACTGGGACTTTTATCTGCGCATATCCTCAAAAGGCGTGCGCTTCTGTTATTTAAAAGATCCTCTCTGCAAGATAAGAGTAAGGCGGGACAGCATGACGGCTGAAAATAAGGTGATGAATGACAGCAGGGAAGAGGTTGGCAGAAGAGCGCGGGCTCTCTGGAAAGACTTTAAAAAACATATAAGTTTACTGAACATAAAAGGATGGCGTTTTTGCATGCGTTATATTAGAATGAAGGCATCGTCTTTTGTTCTCCGGTTCCCGAAGGCAGCTAAGTTTAACAGGATCCCTCAAAGCGATATAGAATAGAAAGGAAGTAAAATGGGAAACATACCTCTTACAGTTGTTGTGATAACAAAAAATGAAGAAGAAAACATCAAAAGATGTCTTGATAGTGTAAAATGGGCGAAAGAAATAGTGGTGATCGACGATGAAAGCTCGGATAAAACAGTTGAGATCGCTAAGCAATACACAGATAAGGTAATAGTCAAAAAAATGGATATAGAGGGAAAGCACAGAAATTACGCGTATTCCATGGCAGCTAATAACTGGGTCCTTAGCCTGGACGCTGATGAGGCCGTAACTGACGAGCTGCGCGGTGAGCTTGAAACTCTTTTCGCTAAAGAGTCGGCCCACGCAGCTTTTACCATTCCGATAAGAACCTTTATAGGCGACATATGGATAAAACACGGCGGCTGGTACCCGGCGGGAAAGGTGCGGCTTTTCAGGAAAGATAAATTCAAATATGAAGAGGTGGAAGTGCATCCAAGGGCCTTTATAGACGGAACGTGCGGCCATCTTACCAAAGATATACTTCATTATTCCTACAGGGATTTTCACGATTTCTTTGCCAGCCTGAATAACCAGACAACCCTTGAGGCAAAGAAATGGTTTAATGAGCGAAGAAAAATAGGGTTCCTGAAAATGATGAGAAAATACTGCGACAGATTTCTTAAGAGCTTTCTTTTGAAGAAGGGCTATAAAGACGGATTCATAGGGTTCGTAGTAGCTTACGGCAACGGGCTTTACCAATTCATGAGTTATGTGAAATACAGATTTATGCTGATGCAGGAAAAAAAGAAATGAGGAAAGCGACCCTAACAGTCGGTGTAATAACCAAAAACGAGGAAAAAAATATAGAAGCCTGCATCCGGGCCGTAAAGGGATGGGCAGACGAGATAATCGTTATTGACGGCTGCAGCGCTGACAGAACCAGGGAAATAGCCGAAAACCTCGGCGCGAAAGTAATTACGCATGAATTCGAAGGCAGTTTTGCCACAGAAAGAAATCTTGTTATGGAAAATGCCTCTTCCGACTGGGTGCTTCATATTGACGCGGATGACCGGGTAACCAAGGATTTTAGATCCGCCGTGGACAATGTTCTGGGAACAGAGCCCGGCGCGGACGTATATAAATTCCGCAGGAAAAATTTTTTCTTGGGCCGTTTTATGAATTCCGGCGGGTGGTACCATTATGTACCTAATCTTGTAAAACGCGGCAGCGTAAGTTTTGAAGGCGCTTTACATGAGCGTCCGGTCCATTCAGGTAACATTTCACAAATAGACGCTGATATAGAACACCATCCGTTTCAGACCATTTCCCAGCTTGTTTTGCGCCATAACCGATATAGCTCGCTTGAAGCGCAGAAAATGTTCGAGGATTTCGGCGCGTCCAGACTGAATGAGATCAGAAAGAACGCTATCCGCAGGACGTTCAAGCTTTTCTGGAAAATGTATGTTAAGAAAAAGGGGTATAAAGAGGGGATGCACGGCCTTGTATTTTCTATACTGTTCGCTTTTACCAATTTTCTTACGTGGATAAAATACTGGGAATTTTGCGTGCAGAATAATAGAGCCTGAATATGCGCATAGGCTTGTCTTTAAAAAAAGAAGCGCTCTTAGTGTTTTTCTCCAGCCTGCCGCTAAGCATAAGCATCATCCTGTATTTATTAAAAAATCTGCATTTCAGGCCCGGGCCATATTACGGCATTATAAGCTGGGTTAGCTTAAATGAGTACCCTATAAGATCGCATGCCTATTTTTTACTCTTAGCTTTTTTAATAACGGTCATTTTAGGGGTATTGTTCTATTGCGCATGGTTTTTTTTATCTAGCCTCTTTGCAAAATACTCGAAATTGCCGCTGAATACAGCGCTTCGGCTTGATTGCTTATCCTATATTTCAGGGCTTATTCCTATTTTTCTGTTCTTTATCAAGAAAGAATTTTTCCTAAGAACAGCTCTTATTTTTACAATTATTATTTTTGTTTCAAAACCGTTCATCTTCATATTATATAAGATCACAGGCTTTCTCAAGTGCGCGTCCCGGGCGAAAATACCTTGTAAGATAATTCCTCAAAATTTGCCCGGCATTGCAAATATCAAAAATATAAGCTCTAACCGAGCCGGATTTTTTTTAACTCTGTTATTTCCCATCCTGATATATTTAATACTATGGAATCCGGGCCTGAACATACCTCTTGACCCATATCATGAAGGCGAATGCCTTGCTCCATGCCAGGCTGCTGAGAACGGCT
>CAZFLU010000005.1:0-4365 GCA_964519195.1 uncultured Planctomycetia bacterium
CAAACCTGCCTGCCGGCAGGCAGGCGTACGTGTATACCAGTTCCACCACTCTCGCAGCTTTTATGTCAAATTAGCTTTCTTATGAATTCTCTACCAATTCCTGATTTTAGATACTTTTCCCTTGTTCTTGCTTTTATTCTGGAATCAAATTTCTCTTGATGAATCAATTTTAGAGGTACTTTGTTTTTAGTTGAAAAAGTATATCCTTTGTTGTGCTGCTCTACTCTTTTGTTAACGTCATTGGTTATGCCCGTATATGAAGAGCCGTTTTTTTCACTACGCAGAACATATACATAGTAATCCATCGCGCCCCTCAAACCTGCCTGCCGGCAGGCAGGCGTACGTGTATACCAGTTCCACCACTCTCGCTTATCAGTATACGGGAAAAATATTTTAGCTCTTTTATCTTATTTGTCCACAGAAATCTTGCTAAATTTCATATCTCTGTAACTAAGAACTAGGAACTAACAACTAAGAACTAACTTGGCTGCCCAGCTTGGATTCGAACCAAGACTAGATGCTCCAGAGGCACCTGTGCTACCATTACACCACCGGGCAATATTTTGTCATCCTGTCAACAACCTTCTCTTTTCCGAGAAGTGACATCATTTCAAAGAGTCCCGCGCCGACGGTTTTCCCGCTTATGGCGACCCTCGCGGGATGTATTATATTTGCCGCTTTTATATTATATTTTTCTGATAAAATTCTGCAAGTTTTTTCTATGGCATCATGCGTGAATGGGCCTGACCCTGAAAGTTCCTGTATAAATTCTAAAAAAGCTTTCTTTATGTTTTCATCTTTAAGGAATTTATCCCCCTTTTTTTTCGCGTCCTCTTCGATATGAAAATCATCCGTAAAAAAACACTCCGTTAACCTGAAAAACTCGTCGAACGTGCGAAACCTTGTTTTGTAAAGTTCCGTTACTTTTTCAATATAGTCGCTCGATACGCTTTCCGGTATTTTATTCCGGGACCTGATAAGATTTACAAGTTCTTTTATATTTTTGTTTTTTATGTACTCTCCGTTTATCCATTTTAGCTTATCTATATCGAACCTTGCCTGGACATTTCCGAGTTTTTCTATTGTAAAGATCTCTTTCGCTTCGGCCAGGCTTATTATTTCTCTATTCTCGCCCGGTGACCAGCTAAGAAGCAAAAGATAGTTCGCGAGGGCTTCCGGAAGAAAGCCTTCCTTTTTGTATTCAAAAACAGCCGTGCCTCCGTGTCGTTTCGATAGTTTCGCGCCGTCTTTTCCCATCATGAGCGGCATGTGAGCGAAAATTGGAACTTTGAACCCAAGCGCTTCATAAAAAAGAAGCTGTTTCGGCGTATTAGAAATATGATCGTCTCCCCGTATTATATGCGTTATACCCATATCATTGTCGTCTATGACGCATGCGAAATTATACGCCGGGAACCCGTCTGACTTTATGAGGACCTGGTCTTTTATGTCATTTGTGTTGAATTTTATTTCCCCGTGCACAACGTCGTTTACGCGGATATCCTTGTCTTTGGGTACTTTAAAAATTATGGCGGGGCCTTCTTTGTACGCGAGGCCTTTTTCAAGAAGGGTTTCGGCATGCTTTTTATACTCTCCCGCCCTTTCAGACTGGAACACAAGCTCTCCGTCCCAGTCTATTCCCAGCCATTTAAGGTCTTCCAGGATTTCGTCCAGAAATTCTTTTTTTGAACGCGCCTTATCAGTGTCTTCCACCCGCAGCCTCAAGACACCTTTCACGCGCCTGGCGTAAAGCCAGTTAAAAAGACAGGTCCGCGCGCTTCCCAGATGAAGGAATCCCGTCGGGCTTGGAGCGAACCTTACTACAACCTTATTATTTATTTCCATACTCTTCTGCCGTAACCAGGCTATAGCCCAATCTTATTGCTTTTTTATTAATGTTAAAAATGGAGCTGTTTTGAGGCAGGATATTTTTAAGTTCATCCAGCGTTTTTTGTAAAGAAAATATCTTCTTGAGCGCGACAAAAGCGCCTACGGCTATCATGTTCGCCACTTTGATATTGCCAAGTTCGGAGGCAAGAAGCGTTAGGGGAAGGGCTGTTGTTTTTATGCCTTTTCTGCCGGAAAGCTTGTCAACCATTGATATGTTAACTATCAAATTCCCGCCTTTTTCTATTTTTCTTATGAATTTATCAAAAGAGGGCTTGTTCATGGCGGCGCAGGTCGTAGGATTATATACTGTCGGGGAGGCTATCGGATCGGAACTTATGCGAACCATTGAGTGAGCCGTGCCGCCGCGGACTTCCGCGCCGTAAGAAGGAAGCCAGCTGACATGGTATCCGTTTTTCATCCCTGTTTGAGCGAGAAGTTTACCCATGAGCATGATGCCCTGGCCTCCGAACCCTGCGCAAACTATTTTTTCATTTACTTCTTTTGCCATTATTAATGTGATCACACAGATTTTATGATGATTACACAGATTGCCATTATAATCTGCGTAATCCTATATTAATCTGCGTAATCATTTTTTTAAAACATTATTCCTTTATAACCCCTAGAGGGTAAACCTTCTTAACATCCTCTTCCATTCTTTCGCAGGATTCTATCGGAGAAAGCCCCCAGTAAGTAGGGCACATTGATAAAACCTCGACTAACGAAAAGCCTTCTTTTTTTATCTGGAATTCAAACGCTCTTTTTATGGCCCTTTTGGCCCTGAATATTTCTTTAGGGCTGTGCACGGATGTTCTCTCGACGAATCTGACTCCGTCGAGAAGCCCTATCATTTCCGATATCTTAAAAGGAAAGCCGTCTCTTTTCGGCTCCCGGCCTTTCCGCGTTGTCGCCGTTCTCTGCCCGGTGACTGTCGTGGGAGCCATTTGTCCGCCTGTCATTCCGTAAACACCGTTATTTACGAATATGACCGTTATGTTCTCTCCTCTGTTAGCGGCGTGTATTATTTCAGCCGTTCCTATCGCCGCCAGGTCCCCGTCGCCCTGGTAAGTGAAAACAATATTCTCCGGGAGCATCCTTTTTATGCCTGTCGCGACAGCGGGCGTCCTTCCGTGGGCAGCTTCAGTAACGTCAAAATCCCAGTAATCATAAGCAATAACAGCGCATCCTACCGGCGCGACCGCGATGGTTCTTTTTCTGATATTAAGCTCGTCTATTGTTTCGCATATAAGCCTGTGAACAATGCCGTGCCCGCAACCGGAACAATAATGGGTTATGGCGTCTTTCATGGATTCCGGTTTTTTAAAAACTCTTTTCATGTTCCTATTTCCTTAAAACGCTGATTGCTTTCTTTGTTATTTCCTGTTCGGTTGGAATTCCGCCGCCTGTCCTTCCGTAAAAATGCACTCTTTTATCATCCTGCACCGCAAGGCGCACGTCTTCCAGCATTTGGCCCGCGCTCATCTCGACTACCAGGAATTTAGTCTTTCCGCTGTCAAGCGCTTTTAGTTCTTTATAAGGAAAGGGCCAAAGGGTTATCGGCCGGAAAAGTCCGGCTTTTTTGTTTTGAGAGTTCAGCGTGTCCACAGAAGCGCGTGAAATCCTGCTTGAAGTTCCATAAGCTATTAAAATAATGTCCGCGCCTTTTTTATTATATTTTTCAGCTCTTATTTCTTTCTTTTTTATAAGAGCGTATTTCCTCTGGAGCTTTTTATTCAGTCCTTCTAGTTCGCCCTCTTTAAGCAAGAGAGACTTTATGACCCTGGGGGGCCTGTCTTTTGCCCCTGTCAGCGCCCAAGGCTTTTTTGCCATTTTGCGAGTCCATGGTCCCGGGTTCCGAGCAACGATCACAGGCTCCATCATTTGCCCCAGGATACCATCGGCCAGTATCATAACGGGTGTTCTGTATTTATCCGCGAGATCAAAAGCTTTATAGGTAAGATCGAACATTTCCTGGCATGACGCCGGCGCTAAAACTATGATGTGGTAATCGCCGTGCCCGCCGCCTTTTGTAGCTTGGAAATAATCTGCCTGGCTGGCGGCTATATTGCCAAGCCCCGGCCCGCCGCGCATTACGTTAACAATAACGGCCGGAAGCTGACACGCTGCGAGATACGATATGCCTTCCTGTTTTAAGCTTATGCCCGGGCTCGATGAGCTTGTCATGGCCCTGCTACCCGTTACTGAAGCTCCGAAGACCATATTTATAGCGGCAAGCTCACTTTCCGCTTGTATAAAAACGCCTCCCGATTCATCCATGCTGCGGGACATGTACGCGGTAAGCTCATTCTGGGGGGTTATGGGGTATCCGGCGTAAAAGCGGCACCCTGCCTGTATGGCCCCTTCCCCGCAGGCCTCATTTCCGGTAATCAGCAATTTTTTTCTTTCGGATTTCGCCTGCCTGCCGGCCAGGCAGGAATTTCGGATTTCGTATTTTCTCACTTATGGACCTCTATG
>CAZFLU010000005.1:4465-15057 GCA_964519195.1 uncultured Planctomycetia bacterium
ATATGATTACACAGATTGTCGTCATAATCTGCGTAATCTTCCATTAATCTGCGTAATCATCCTCTCAAAATAGATCCTTCCGCACTGTTTCCGCTATCTCATCTGTGGTAAGATGAAACTCCTTGAATATCTCTTCTCTTTTTCCGTGAGATATGAACTGGTCCGGAAGGCCGATTATTTTCGTTTTTACGTTTTTAATCCCGGCTTCTTGCATGAATTCCAGGACCGCGCTCCCGAACCCTCCTGAAACTACCCCTTCCTCAAGCGTTACGATCTTTTTGACGCGAAGGGCTACTTTTTCCATTGTTTCTTTATCAATGGGCTTGGCGAATCTCGCGTTGACGACTGTTGCTTCAATGCCTCTGGATGACAGGATATCCGCGGTTTTTATAGCTATGGATACCATGCTTCCCAGGGCAAAAAACGCCATGTCTTTTCCTTCCCTCAATATTTCCGCTTTTCCAAGTTCTATATTTTTGAACGTGGAAGCGGGCAAATGGGAAGAGCTTTTTGATTTAGGGTATCTTATGGCAACCGGTTTATTGAATTTTAAAGCCGCTTTCAGCATTCCCTCCAGCTCCAATCCGTCCCGCGGGGCCATTAAAACAAGGTTGGGCACGTGCCTTAGATACGCTATATCAAATACCCCGTTATGAGTGGCGCCATCTTCGCCGACTATGCCGGCCCTGTCTATGCAAAAAATAACGCCCAGGTTTTGAAGGCTGACGTCATGTATTATCTGATCGTAGCCGCGCTGCAAAAAAGTAGAATATATTGCTACGATAGGTTTAAATCCGCCCTCGCAAAGCCCGGCCGCGAACGCTACGGCGTGCTCCTCGGCTATTCCTACGTCAAAAAACCTGTTCGAGAATTCGGAAGCGAATTTATCAAGCCCTGTGCCGTCAGGCATGGCCGCTGTTATGGCTACAATTTTATCATTCTCCCGCGCGATATCCACTAATTTTTCCGAAAAAACATCCGTAAAATTTTTTTCTCCCCCGGAAACTAAGGCTTCCCCGGTTTCTTTATTAAAAGGCGGGGCGCTGTGAAAACCCGTTGGCCTTTCCTCGGAAAAACGGTAGCCCTTACCTTTTTTCGTGACCACGTGCAGGACAACCGGCTCTTTCAGCTTTGATAGATTTTTAAAAGTGCTAATGATACCGCTTATATCGTGCCCGTCAATAGGCCCGAAATATCTGAAGCCTAACTCTTCAAAAAAAACGCCCGGAATAAGCAAGTTCTTAAGTGATTCTTCAAGCCTTTTAGCCGCCCTCAAAGCTTTAAATCCAAAAATAGGAATGCGCTTAACGAGCACCTGCATTTGCTCGCGGGCCCTGTTGTACCCGGGACTTGTTATGATCTTGTTCAGGTAGCGGCTTAGGGCTCCCACGCTTTTTGAGATAGAAAGATCGTTGTCATTCAGTATTACCATTATGTCTTTTTTCAGGTGGCCCGCGTGGTTAAGCGCTTCGAAAGCCATGCCGTTGGCAAGCGCGGAGTCCCCTATTATCGCTATGACTTTATGATTTTCCTTTTTAAGATCCCTCGCGGCGGCAAGCCCCAGGGCCGTTGAGATCGACGTAGAGCTATGGCCGCATGTAAATATGTCGCACTCGTTCTCCCCTCTAAGAGGAAAACCGCTTATGCCGCCGAGTTGTCTTAAAGTATCAAAATTTTTATTTCTGCCGGTAAGTATCTTATGCGGGTATGCCTGATGCCCCACATCCCAGATGATTTTATCTTTTGGCATGTCAAAAGAATAATGAAGGCTTACGGCAAGCTCAACCGCCCCAAGGCTTGACGCCAGGTGCCCGCCTGTTTTGGAAACAACATCGATTATGCGCTCCCTCACCTCCCGGGCTAAAACAGGAAGTTCCTTGATCGGTATTTTCTTTATGTCTTTTGCCGAGTTAATACTGTCCAGGATCTTAGTCATAACTTTTTTCCGCTTTTTTTACAACGCTTTCAGATATATATATTAACATATCTTTTTTCTGTCCGAAAGGCTTAAGAAATTTTTTTGCCCGCGATATTAAAAACGAGACTTTATTCATATTTTTATCCATAAGGCTCTTTTCCCCGGGCCCGTCTTCCATGTCATCCGCTGCCTGGAACGCGAGCCCGAGGCTGGTTCCGAATTTTTTTAGGGCCTTGATCTTCTTGGCCGGCGCGCCTGCGGCTATCCCTCCAAGCGCGCATGCGGCCGACATAAGAGACGCTGTTTTCATTGTGTTGATCTTTTCGCTCAAGATTTGATTTTTGCTCTTTGATTTTTCATATTTAATATCCAGCGCCTGTCCTCCGGTCATGCCGTTAAGTCCCGCGTTATTCGATATAATTTTTACAGCTTCTTTAGCTTTACCGGGCGGAAGGTCCGCGGCCGCGTTAAATGCCAAACATAAAAGCGCGTCTCCTGCGAGTATCGCGACAGCTTCCCCGAACTTTTTGTGACAGGAAGGTTTGCCTCGTCTTAGATCGTCGTTATCCATAGAAGGTAGGTCATCGTGCACAAGTGAAAAGCTGTGGATAAGCTCTATAGCACACGCAAGCGGCATGGCCTTGCCCGGCTTTTCTCCGCAGGCTCTCGCGGCTTCAAGCGTAAGTACCGGCCGGATCCTCTTGCCTCCCGGATATACGCTGTATATCATGGCATTTTTAAGTTCCGCCGGCCCTGGCGCTTTCGATATATATTTCTTTAGGGCCTTGTTTATGAGCTTTATATCTTTTTGTATCGTTTCTTTCATTTTTTAACTTTCGTCCTCGAAGGGTTCAAGTTTTATACCATCTTTTGTTTTAACAAGTATCTCTATCTTTTTTTTAGCCTGTTCGAGCTTTTTATGGCATATCTTGACAAGCTTTACGCCTTCTTCGTATTTTTTAAGGGCTTCTTCAAGGGACGCGTCCCCTCCCTCAAGGCCTTCTACTATTTTCTCAAGTTTTTTAAGCGCTTCTTCAAATTTTGGCTCTGCCATGACATTAACCCTCCGTTCGGATCTCTGTTACTTTGCTAACTATTTCGCCTTTCGAGAGCTTTGTATTAATAGTATCGTTTCTTTTTAGGTCCTTTGCTTTTTTGACCACTTTTCCGCTCTCGGCAGTTGTTATGCTGTAGCCGCGGCCCAATATGTTAAGCGGGCTTAGCGTTTCAAGTTTCCCTGCCAGGTTTTTGAGCGCTTCGTTTTTCATGCTCACAAAAAATGTGCCTTTTAACGAAAGGTCTGAAGCCAGGTCGTCTAGCTCCTGCGCTCTTTGCTGAAATCCGGAAATAAGCGGTAGTCTTAACCTTCCCGCGAGGCTGTTGATCTCTTTTACCAGATCGTCTTTCTTTGGGATGACAAGTTCCGCGGCCGCCGAAGGCGTAGGGGCCCTGAAGTCAGACACGAAATCGCTTATTGTCCAGTCAATCTCGTGGCCTACCGCGCTTATGACCGGTATTTTCGAATTTCGTATTGCCCTGGCGACTATTTCCTCATTAAAGGGCCACAGGTCTTCGATGCTGCCTCCGCCCCGGCCCAGAATTATAACCTCAACATTGCCAAGCGCGTTAAAGAGCTCGAGCGCGTCCACTATTTCATCTTTTGCCGCGTCGCCCTGCACTCTTACCGGATTCAAGATGATCTCTATGTTCGAAAATCTTCTTTTAGCGACATTCAGTATATCCTTTATCGCGGCCCCTGTGGGAGAGGTAATGACCCCTATCCTTGAAGGTAAATATGGCACTTCTTTTTTGATGCTTTCGTCAAAAAGCCCTTCTTTATAAAGTTTTTCCTTTAACTTTTCGAAAGCTACCTGAAGCGCGCCTACGCCTTTGGGTTCTGCGCTGTCCACATAAAGCTGATATTGCCCTCTTTTGTTATAAACGCTGATCCTGCCCCGGCAAAGAAGTTTCATGCCGCTTTCTATTTCGAATTTAATGCCTCGCACCGCTCCCCGGAAAAGAACGCATGCCAGAACGCTTTCCTTGTCCTTTATGCTGAAATACATGTGCCCTGATTGGTGTTTTGTAAGGTTAGACACTTCTCCTTCCACCCATATGCCGCTAAAGGCTTCTTCCAGTATAAATTTGATATTCTGGGTAAGCTCGCTTACAGAGTAAATGTGTTTGTCTTGTTCTATTTTTGTCATATTATAGAGCCGATAGGTATTTTTCTATTGAGCGGGCCGCTCTTTTTCCCGCTCCCATGGCGGCTATAACAGTGGCGGCCCCTGTAACAATGTCTCCCCCAGCGAAAATATCTTTGACGGACGTTTCTCCGGACGTAAAATTGGCGTCGATGTTGCCTTTTCCTGTAAGTTTTAGATTTTTTATCGTATCGAGTATCAGGGGGTTTGGCCCCTGCCCTATGGCGCACACGATCGTATCAAGCTCCATTGTAAATTCTGTTCCTTTTTTAACAACAGGCCTTCTCCTTCCGGTCTCATCCGGTTCCCCCAGGACGTTTCTCACGCATTCCATGCTGCTTACCCAGCCGTTTTTATTTCCTGATATCTTGAGCGGGCTTGTAAGGAGCTCCATTTTTACGCCTTCTTCCTCCGCGTGCAATATTTCTTCGCGCCGTGCGGGCATTTCATTTTTTGTCCTTCTGTAAACTATTGTGACCTCTTCCGCCCCCAGGCGCAGGGCGCATCTCGCGCAGTCAAAAGCGACGTTTCCCGCGCCGATAACCGCGACCTTCTTCCCGATAGAGACGGGCGTGTCATATTCGGGAAACAAGTAGGCCTTCATGAGATTGATCCTTGTTAAAAATTCGTTCGCCGAATAAACGCCGTTCAAGTTCTCTCCTTCTATATTCATGAAATAAGGAAGCCCGGCCCCTGTTGCCACGAAAAACGCCTTGAACCCTTTTTCCCTTAAATGCTCGACCGTAAAGGTCCTTCCTATTATGGCGTTTAGAACTACTTTGACGCCTAAATTTTTTATATAATTTATTTCGACATTTACAACCCTGTCCGGAAGCCTGAACTCGGGAATGCCGTAGATAAGCACTCCTCCCGCTTTGTGGAGGGATTCAAAAATAGTGACATCGTATCCTTTTTTCGCGAGGTCCGCGGCGCATGTAAGCCCGGCCGGCCCGCTTCCTATTATGGCTACTTTAATTCGTGGCCCGGGACTTGTGGTTCGTGGCTCGTCGGTTTCCGTTCGAGTTCCGAGTTCCGGGTTCCGGGTTCCGACAATACTTTTGTTTATCTCATGATCGGCCGCGAATCTCTCAAGGCGCCCTATCGCGACCGGTTCGCCTTTCCCGGAAAGCACGCACACTTTTTCGCACTGCGTTTCCTGCGGGCACACCCTGCCGCATACGGCCGGCAAGTTGTTCTTTTCTCTCAAAACGCGGGCGGCTTCGCCGAATTTTTTTGTTTTAATAAGCCTTATGAAATGGGGTATATCGATCTCTACGGGGCAGCCGGAAACGCAATAGGGCTTTTTGCAATCAAGGCACCTCGACGCTTCTCTTACGGCCTCTTCTTCGGTGTAGCCAAGCGTGACTTCATTAAAATTTTTTACGCGTTTTTCCGGCGGCTGTTCTTTATATTTAGTCTTCGGCATGAATGTTCTTTTTTAAATCGTTCCTCGGCTATTTTTTCTTCTGTGATAAACCTTTTTTGCCTTATTATAAAACCTTCCCAATCAACTTCGTGCCCGTTGAATTCCGGGCCGTCAACGCAGGCAAATTTTGTTTTTCCGCCAACGTTTACCCTGCACGTGCCGCACATCCCTGTCGCGTCAACCATGTTGGCGTTAAGCGAGGCTATTGTTTTAATGCCTTTTTCTTTTGTGGCCTCGCACACCGCCTTCATCATGACTGCCGGCCCTACGGTATAGCATAAATCGAATTTTTCTTTAGCTATAAGTTTCTTGAGGGGCTCTGTTATTATTCCTTTTTCGCCTGCTGTGCCGTCATCTGTCACAACATGTGTGGCGTCTGATAATTTTCGTATCTCTTCTTCTAAAATAAGAAGTTCTTTTGACCTTGCCCCCAGCACCGAAGTTACTTTATTATTTTTTTCTTTCGCGTAAATAATTACAGGAAGTATTTCAGCTATTCCTACGCCTCCGCCTAAAACTATAATGCTTTTTCCCGCGGAAAGCTCCGTGGGGTTCCCGAGCGGGCCGGCAACGTCTTCTACCGAATCTCCCGCTGAAACTTGTGAAAGCTTTTTAGTGCTTACCCCTGCTTTCTGGAATATTAAAGTTATGCTTCCTGCTTCAGGGTCCTTTTTAGCTATTGTAAGCGGTATCCTCTCCGCTTTTTCATCTTTTACTATTATAACGAATTGCCCGGCTTTCGCGTTTTTGGCTATTTCCGGAGCTTTTATCTCAAGCCGTGTGGTAAAAGGGTTGGGGTCTTCTTTTTTAAGAATAAGGTAAGCCATGAAAATTATCCGTATTTTTCTTCGAGCCGTTCTATCCCGGAGGCCGTTCCTTTTTTTTCATCGAACGTTACAATGGCCCCGTTTATCCTTACGTCGTCTTCCGCCATTTGGAACCTGGTTGGCATTTGTGTTATGAATCTTTCAAGGATCTCTTCTTTTCTCCTTCCGATAACCGAATCAAACGGACCTGTCATTCCGGCGTCTGTTATATAAGCCGTACCGCGAGGAAGCACTTTTTCGTCAGCTGTTTGAACGTGCGTGTGGCTTCCGAATATGCCTGTCACCGTGCCGTCAAGATACCAGCCTAATGCTATTTTTTCGCTGGTAGCCTCGGCGTGGATATCAATGAATATGTTGTGGGTTTCTTGCCGAATTTTCTTTATTTCTTTTCTCGCTACCGCGAACGGGCAATCAACCGCCTGCATGAAAACGCGGCCTATTAAATTCAGAACGGCTATTTTTTCCCCGTTTCCGGATTCGAAAACGCGCGCGCCGCTTCCCGGGGCTCCTTCGGGATAGTTGTGCGGCCTGAGAACCCTTTTATTTTTATCCAGATAATCCTGGATCTCTTTTTTCTTCCATATATGGTCCCCGCTCGTTAGAACGTCTATGCCGGATGCCAGGAGTTCTTCGGCTATCGGAGGCGTTACCCCGCTTCCCCCGGCGGCGTTTTCAGCGTTCGCTATGACAAAATCTATTCCGCGTTCTTTTGTTATTCGAGGCAAAAGTTCCCGAAGAATAGTTCTTCCGGGTTTGCCCACTATGTCACCAATGAAAAGTAGTTTCATGATATTAGTCTTAAGTTTTAAGTATTAAGTTATAAGCTGCACTTAAAACTTATAACTTAGAACTTAAAACTTCTCCTATTTAGCGTACTCCACGGACCTTGTCTCGCGTATGACCATTACTTTTATCTGGCCCGGATATTCAAGAGCTTCTTCTATTTTTTTCTTTATATCCCGCGCCAGGACCGTTGCTTGCGCGTCGTTTATCGTCTCGGGCTTCACCATTATGCGTATCTCCCGTCCTGCCTGGATAGCGTAGGACTTCTCAACGCCCTTAAAGGAATCGGCTATGCCTTCCAGGTTCTCGAGCCTTTTTACGTATGTCTCAAGCGTTTCGCGCCTGGCTCCCGGCCGCGTGGCGCTTATGGCGTCGGCTGCCTGCACGAGGACCGCTAAAAGCGTTTTCGCCTCTATGTCCTGATGATGGGCCTCTATAGCGTGGGCAATGCCTTCAGGCTCTCCATACTTCCGGGCAATGTCAGAACCTATTTTGGAATGCGGGCCCTCTACTTCATGAGTGACCGCCTTGCCTATGTCATGCAAGAAGCCTATTCGCTTCGCGAGGGTTACATCAAGTTTAAGCTCTCCGGCTATGGCGCCCATTATGTAAGCTGCTTCTTTGGAGTGCTGCAACACGTTCTGCCCGTAGCTTGTTCTGTATTTTAATCTTCCTATAAGCTTTATAAGTTCGGGGTGCAGCGCGTGAAGCCCTACGTCGAAAATAGCCTTCTCGCCTTCCTCGCGAATATGGGCTTCCATCTCTTTTTTTACTTTTTCGACAACTTCCTCTATCCGCGCCGGGTGTATTCTGCCGTCATCAATAAGTTTCTCAAGAGCGCGCCTGGCTATTTCGCGCCTTACCATGTCAAAACCGGAAAGAATGACCGCTTCGGGCGTGTCATCTATGATAACATCTATTCCGGTCGCCATTTCAAGCGCCCGTATGTTCCGTCCTTCTCTTCCTATTATTCTGCCTTTCATTTCGTCATTGGGCAGGTTAACAACGCTTATCGTGGTCTCAACCGTGTGGTCAGCCGCGCATTTTTGTATGGCAAGGCCCACTATTTTCCTTGCTTCTTTATCCGCTTTCTCTTTTGCTTCGTCTTCTATCTTTTTTATCATGTAGGCCGCTTCCTGTTTCACGTCGTTTTCCAGGCGTTTCAAAAGTATCCTTCTCGCTTCGTCAACCGTCATCCCCGAGACTTTCTGCAGCCTCTCCTTTTCCTCCTGAATAAGCGCGTCCAGTTTTTTTTCCGTTTCTTTTATGCTGTTCTCTTTTACATTGAGGCTTGTCAGTTTGGAATCCGTTTCCTTTTCTTTTTTATCAAGCACCTCTATCCTGCGATCCATGGTTTCTTCGCGCTGCATTAGGCGCTTTTCAAGCCGCGCCAGCTCCTGCCTTCTTTCTTTTGAGTCTTTTTCAAAATCTCCTCTCATCTTAAGAAGGAGATCCTTGGCTTCAAACTGGGCTTCGCGCTTACGGTTCTCGGCTTCTTTTCTGGCTTCCTCTATTATGCTTTTGGAATGTTCTTCGGCGTGTTTTATCTTCATGCGGGCGGTGTACTTACGGGAAGTGTACCCTATGAAAAAGAAAAACGCGGCTGCAAAGATCCCTATCCCGCTGTAAATAAGCGTAGCTGTATCCATGTGAGTGCCCTCCAGTTATAATAGCGTATAGCGTTTAGCGTAGAGCGTATAGTTAGTACATAAAATGCGCCAAAAAGAGTATAGTTATGTCTTTCTATACGCTAAACGCTATACACTAATCATTCGTTTGTGATTACTTTTGAGACGGGAATGTCCAGAGAGCCTTTTGGAAGGTTTTCAAGGATTTGGAAATCGAACGCCAATCCCACTGTCTTTTTGCCGCTAGGCGCTTCTTTTAAGAATCTATCGTAATAGCCTTTGCCCCTTCCGAGCCGCCCCATTTTTTTGTCAAAAGCGACTCCGGGCACTATAATAAGATCTATTTCCTTAAGAGAAACCTCTTTTGCGTCTTTTTTAGGCTGGCGTATGCCATGGCTGCTTTTCTCAATATCGGTATTTCTATTCCTTATTTCCTTTGGAACTATTCTTTGAAAGCTCTCACATCGTGGCAGAACCACTCTCTTCCCCATCTCAAGCGCCTCGTCTATCATCTTATTGGTGTTAACTTCTTCCGGGAGCGAGGCGTAAAACATAACAATCTTAGAATCTCTGAATTCTTCCAGGGAAAACAGCTTGTTTTTTATCTTTTCGCTTTTAAAACCCGCTTTTTCCTCCGGTTGAGATCGTAGTTTATCCAGTATCTCCTTTCTGATCTGTTCCTTTCTATTCTGCACGTTAAAGTATACACCCTTTTACGTATCTTTTCAAGTTTTACCTTTGCCCACTTATGGGGCAAACGGTTCATTTGTTTAATGTTTCAATGTCTGAAACAAAGGTTTCTTTGGGCCTGGCGCCTATGTATCTTTTCGCGATATTAAAATTTTTATCTATTATGACCGTAACAGGGATGCCTGTTATCGGTCCGTAAGAGGCGCTGGCGGCGCCGTTATCCATTGCTACTGTAAAGGTAAGGCCGTTATCTTTCACGAATTTCTCAATTCTTTCAGGGCTGTCGCTTACTGCTATGCCTATTATTTTTACGTTCTTTTCGGATTTCGCTATTTCATTAAAAGCCGGCATTTCCGCGCGGCACGGCGGGCACCAGGACGCGAAAAAATTCAAAAGTATGACTTTTCCTTTGTAGTCGGATATTGAAAAGGTTTTTCCGTTTAAATCGGTAAGCTCTACGTCCGGGGCCTCGCCTGTTCTGGCGGCCTCCGTGTTGGTGCATCCTATAAAAGCCGCGATAAAAAACATGAATATAATTAAAAATAGCGTTTTTTTCATTTTCTTCTCCTATTTATATTGCCTTGCCCCAGATAAGAAGCGCGCCGAAAATTATTAAAACAGCGCCCGATATGAAAGTGACCCATTTTAAATATTTATCGATCTTCTTTACATAAGATAGAAAAGTGTTTATGAACATTGAGGCGATGAAAAATGGTATTCCTATGCCTAGGGAATACGCTGCCAGGAGAAAAATACCTTTTTGAAGGCTCGCGGCGCTTGTGGCATAAACGAGTATCGAACCCAGGACAAGCCCAACGCAGGGAGTCCACGCGGCGGCAAAAGTAGCGCCTACGAGTACCGAACCTAAAAAAGATATATTTTGTTTTTTATATGTTATTCTTTTTTCTTTCTGGAGAAACGGCACTTTTAGAACGCCCATTATAACAAGTCCGAAAAGGATTATAAGCGCCCCGCCTATTCTTTTTATAACGCCCTGATATTCGACCAGGGACTTTCCGATAAGCGTCGCGCTTGCCCCAAGCAATATGAACACCAGGGAAAAGCCTAATATGAAAGAAGCTGAATGCAGGGCTGTTAAGATCTTAAGGCGCCGCC
>CAZFLU010000006.1:0-14545 GCA_964519195.1 uncultured Planctomycetia bacterium
CAAGCGCGTATTCAGACTCATGCTTCAGGCCATCCTGCTTCAAATGCGGGATTTTTTTAGTAAGAAAGAACGGGAGTTTTCTGTCGTACCCTATGCGCGCGGGCGCGCCGGAAAGATAGGCCAATATATGGGCTCTATTGGTCGGATGCAAGATCAAAACAACATCAAATTTCTTTTTCCGCAAGAAAAGCCCGAATAAGAATGTCGCGAGAAAACTTTTGCAAGCGCCCTTTTTATCATAAACTATTACTTCGCTAACATTGGGGTTGCCTTCTATAATGTCTTTCGCCTCCGGCTGTACCATAACGGCTATGTGCGCTTCTGGATAACGCGTCCGCACTGCCTGGATCGCGGGCGTTGACAGCGCGACATCGCCTATTCGATCGGTTCTTGTTAATAATATTTTCATTTCTTTATCGTCTATTGTTAACTCTTTACCGCGTACCGAGAGTACGCTGTTCACGGTAAACGTAGATATTGCTAGAGCTTCAACAATTCCCTGACTGACTGAAATGCCTCTTCAGGCGTAATTGTTTTCAGGCATTCGTATTTATTTCCTGCATTTACGCATTGAGCCGTTTCGCAGGGAGAACACGCGAGTTCCCTGCGCAATACTTTCGCGCTCCCGCTTCCCGCGGGCCCGTACTTTTTATGGTCTGTCGGGCCGAAAAATACGAGTATATTAGCGCCCACCGCTCCGCCTACATGAAGCGGCGCGCTGTCGTTGGTAACAAGAAGTTTTGACTTTTGTATAAGATACGCGAGCTCCCTTATATTGGTAAGTCCGAGAAGGCTGACAGGCTTTGATTTCGCGTGAAAAAGAATCCTTTCTATCACGATAGCGTCATTTTTATCCCCGGCCAAGATGACCTCAAGCCCAAGCTCTTCTTTTATCATGTCCGCGAGTTTCGCAAAATTCTTTATCGGCCATCTTTTAACGTGGCTTTTAGCGCCGGGGCTCATCACGATAAAATCCCTTATTCCCAGGCGCTCAAGTATGTTCTCAATGTAGCCCCTGTCCTCTTTGCCGACCGGCACATAAGGAACCCTTTCGCTTGTTCCGAGCCCTATTTTTTTCAATCTTGATAAATGGAGATCGATCCTGTGGGAAACGTCTTTTGAGCTTCTTCCTATTGAAGAGGTCCTGTATTTTGGCAACAATACAAAAGGCAAAACAGTATTTCTTAGGTCCACGATAAGGTCGTAGCGCCGCGCTCTTAAACTAATAAATAATTTAAATTTATCTTTCCAGGAAGTTTTTTTATCGTAAATAAAAACGCGCCTTACTCCGGGGAACCCTTCAAAAACATGCTTCCCCGCCGGAGCGACCATTACGTCTATGTTTCTTCCCGGAAGATCCGTTTCAATGTTTTTTATTACCGGTGTGGTTAAAATGATATCGCCTATGTTCGAGAGGCTTATAACCAGTATGTTCTTTATATTATTTTTTTTCATCGGCATAAAGGCCATGGAACGCTTTTAAAACAACTTCCGGACATATTGACCGCATGCAGCGGTAATCAAGGCAGTCAAGATCGTAACAAGGCACTTCGCATTCTTTTTTAGGCGGCTCAACCACCGCATAATTTCCTTTTCCGTAGGGCCCTGTGATCCCCGGGGATGTGGGCCCGAATATAGCGATCGTCTTTTTATTAAGCGCGATCGCCATGTGCATCGGGCCCGAATCTCCTGATATAACAAAATCTGCCCTTTCCATAAGGGCCCCCAGCTCTTTAATTGTGGTCTCCCCCGCTAAAATAACGGCCTTTCCGTTGGCCCGGGCACTTATGCGTTCGGCTCTCTCTTTATCTTTAGACGCCCCTGATATCACTAGCTTAACCGGGTATTTTTCAGTAAGCATGTTCCCGAGTTTTGCGAAATACTCTTCCGGCCAGCGCTTTGGCGGCCAGTTCCCTCCGGGGTTTAGCACCACGATAATATCCTCCGGCTTTATACCCAGCCCGATTAGCTTAGCGTTAATTGATCTTCGGGCTTCTTCGCTTACAGAAAATTCGTAATTTTTATCAGATATATCACACCCCAGCGCTTTGGCTAAACGAAGAAAATACTCTACCTTATGAAGCTCTTCTTCCGGCGGCTCTACACTGGTGGTAAGCAGGGCTTTTCTCGCTTTCGCGGGATATCCCACGCGCTCACCGGCGCCCGCCAGATAAACAATCAAGGCCTTTGTAAATGACCTGTGCAGTAAAATCGCGAGGTCAAATTTTTTCTTTCTAAGTTCCATTATCAGCCGCATTTTTGAGAAAATACTTTTATGCCTGCCCTTTTCATCGTAAATTATTATTTCGTTAACTGAAATATTGTTTTCCAGGATAGAAGCGCATCTGGGGTCTACCAAACATGCGATATGGGCATGCTTGTACTTTTTGCGGATGGCTTTAATGAGCGGGGTTGAAAAAAGAACATCTCCTAACCAGTTTACCTCCACTATGAGTATGCGCTTGTAGTTCATGTTTTGATTATGATTACACAGATCGCGATCCGCGAATCATTATTCTAATCGTCGTCTCTTACTTCTTTAATAAAAGTATAATAACCGCTTGTATATATCCAGAATACAATAAGGTTATCCGATGTCATGGATATGCGCACGCGTTTTAAAGCGTAAGGGTCTTTCCATGAGCGCTTCTTCCCGGGATTGGTCGCCACGGCCCCTATGTAGCCTGTTTCCTCCGCGATCTTTTTTACGCGTTCATCGTGCGCGCCTATGGGGTATGACAAGGTCGTTACCTTCTTACCCGTAATTTGCTCCAGGATCCTCTTGGATCCCGATAGCTCTTCCCGCACCTCATCATCGGTAAGAGAAGGAAGCCATGTATGAGATTTTGTATGGCTCCCTATAGAAACAGGGCTGTCTTTCATTTTTATCAGGTCATCGCGCGACATGAAGTTATTTTTTCCTATAAAATCGGTTGCCACGAACATTGTAGCCGGCAACCCGTATTTGACCAGCGCCGGGTAAGCGTTCTCGAAATTGTTCTTGAGCCCGTCGTCGAAAGTTATGGCTACTGTCTTATGCGGCACTCTTTTTCCGTTTTTGATCATCATTATGAATTCCTGAAGCGGTATTACGTTATACCCGCCTCGCGCCAGGAACCTCATTTGTTTTTCAAAGGCTTCGGGAGATACATTAAGCTTGGAACCATACCCGTCTAAAGCGCTTTCTTCGCTGCCTACCGAATGATACATAATGATAGCCGGAACATATATGTTATCCAGAAAAATTTTACCGGATACAAAGAGCCCGAGCGCGATAATAAAACCGATTATGAACTTCTTACTTTTTAGCAACTTCATCATACACTCCCATTACTTTCTTTATCATGGTCTCTATTGAGAACTTCGCCCTGACAAGTTTTTGAGACTCTTCCGACAGTTTCATTCTAAGTTCCGGATCCCTGAAAAGCCTTATTATCGCTTCTTTCAACACGTGGCTGTCCTTGGGCGGTATCAGAAGCCCTGTTCTTTCATGTTCTATTACCGAGGATACCCCGCCCACGCTTGAGGCAACGCAGGGCTTTCCCGCGGCCATTGCCTCTAAAAGCGAAAGCCCCAGGCCCTCTTCGAGAGAATAGAATACGAACACGTCAATTATAGACAGGAACCTCCTGGTATCGGTACTGCTTCTCGCGAAGAAAACGTTGCCCTCTATTCCAAGCTTCTTCGCGAGATTCATGAGATATTCTTTCGACGGCCCCTCGCCAACTATTAAAAGCTGCGCTTCCGGCATTTCGGCAAGCACGTCTTTCATCGCGAACAAAAGATACCTTAACCCTTTGACGGGAGAAAGCCTGCACACAGAGCCTGCTATGGGAGCTTTGTCGAATCCGAGATTTTTTCTTAACGCCTTCTTCTCGGCCTCTTCTATTTTTTCCGAAAAAAGGTCCGTATCAACTCCGTTATATATCAGAAAAACGTCCTTTTCCTTTAGTTTGAAATCCTTAACAAGATGGTCCCTCACGGCATCGCTTATCGCGATCGCGGCATTCCCCCAGGCTCCGAATACCCGCCTGCCGAGCCTCGCGCTTTTAAAAAACCCATGGCAGGTGCTTACATATTTCGCGCCTGTCGCGCCTGATAGCAGGAAACCCAATACCTGCGTAACGCGGGTCTGCGAGTGTATAATTTCTATTTTGTTATTTCTAATAAAAATAAATAATTTCGCGAAACTGATCAAAAGTTTAGGATTAAATTCAAATTTTGTCCTGAAGTTTACCCTGATGTGGCCTATAGAATCTTTTTTAAGCTTCCATTCAAGCTCTCCGCCGCCTGAAGCGACATAGACATCCGCGCCGTTCACCTTGAGCCCGTGGGCAAGATTTATGGTATACGTCGATACCCCGCCTATGTTCAAATGGTTCGTAAGTATTAGTACTTTCATGTTTTTATGTGAAGCGTTTTCCTTAAAGCTTCGTAAACTTCATCCGGCTTTATGTATTGCATGCAAATATAGCCTTTATCGCAATGCGTATGATAACACGGAACGCATGGAAAGTCTTTCTTAATTACGGCGTGGTTCCCGGCCGGCGGCACGTGCCTGGCCGGATCCGTAGGCCCGAACAAGCCTACGAAAGGCGTGCCTACCGCCGCGGCGACGTGCATGGGCGCGCTGTCAGAGCTTAAGAGGGCGTCACATCTTTTAACAAGAGCGGCAAGTCTTGATATCGTGGTTTTACCGGAAGCGTTAATAGGTTTTGATCTTGCCATCCTTAGAAAACTCTGAAGGCGCGGGTCCTCTGCTTCCTTGCCTATAATTACCGTGCGCACATCAAGTTCCTTGAAAAGCATGTTAGAGAGTTCAGCGAAATACTCCACAGGCCACATCTTGCTTATCCATCTCGGGCTTGAACCGAGGTTGAACGCAACTAATTTTGTATTTTTTTTAAGCCAGTGAGACGCCATGAAAGTTTCCGCCCATTTTTCATCTTCCTTTTTTATCGGCAGCTCAAGTTCTTTATTTACGTTATAAATTCCCAGAAGCTTAAGCACTCGCAACTGGTGCTCAACGGGCCCGACGGGTTCTTTTGTATCCTTGATTTTCCTATTAAGAAGAAAAGACAATTTCCCGTTGTCATATCCGTATCTTTTGGGTATGCACGCAAGGAAGGCCAGAAGATGGCTTTTTTTATTGTTCTGAAAATCCACGCTTATATCAAAATCCTCGGACCTCACTTTTCTTACGACCCCGAGAAGCCCCGGCGAACCCCTGTCCCTTAAATTGAAATCGCACGTGATCATCTCATCTATGTACGGTAATTCCGAAAAAACTTCGCGCGTTTCAATGCTTGTCAATATCTTGATCTTCGCGAGCGGGAATTTTTCCCGTATTGCCCTGATCGAAGGGGTTATGAGTATCGCGTCTCCCGCGGCGCTTATTTTTATGATAAGTATGTTCTTTGCCGCGATTGCCTCATCATATGCCTCTTTGGTCAGGGCCATTACATTCTTGATATCCTTTTTTTCCTTAAGCGATTCTTTTGCCCGGATCGCGATGCTTTGGGCAAGTTCATTATCGCGGTAAAGCCCGAGGATCTTGGCTGAAACTTCCTGAGGATTATCTATTTTTACCACAAGCCCTGTTTTTCCTCTATCGATATATTCATCTATCCATGCCGATTCTGTAGCGATCACAGGAATGCCGCTCAATTTAGCGGCAAGAAGGGATTTCACTGAAACTTTATGCTTGTCATTTACCTGTAAAAAAATATTTACCGGGGGTATCCTCTCCGTAAACGGGTCTTCCCGGAACATTTTTATCGTGTCCTTCAGAACATGCCTTTTTATCAGAAGGTCAAGCTTGGCAGCGTGATCCTTATCCTTATGCTCAAGCCTGAGCGCAAGGTAAACTTTTAGATTGTGCGCCGTTCTTGAGAGAACAGCGATCGCTCTTACCAGATTTTGCAAGTCCATAGGGTCTTCGGAATAAAGTTCCGCGCGAATATTAAAAGATCCTTTTTCATTATTTAAGACAAAGAGCGCCTTCTCATCCAGGAATCTCGGCACCACTTTCATCTTGTTTTTGTTAAGTATTTTTTTCATAACGAGATCCTTCGCTTCACCTTCGCTGAAGCAAAGAACGCGTTTAGCCCATAGCGCGGAACGCGCTTTTAGCGACTTTATCGCGTAATCATAGAGCGTAGATACAAAAACTTTTCCCGTGATCCTTGAAGCTAAAAAACCGAGGAACGCGGAAGAAGCGTCTCTTGAGTGCACTATGTCTATGTTCTCTTTTTTTATTATAAGGCAAAGCCTGACAAGGGACACGGGTAACATGAAAAACCTCGCGCGCGCGTTGACCGCGTAAAAACGCGCCCCTACGGAATCGATGTCCTTGACCCGTCCGTCTTTTCGCGAAACTACTATCATTTTGTGGCCGTTAAGCGTGAAAAACCTGGTTGAAGAAATAACATCGCGGGCATTTTCGCTTTCATTGAGTTCAGATACGATCTGCAGTATATTCAAAACAATCTCCACATGTTCGCGTACACAAAATCCTCATCAAAATTACGCGCCTTTTGTCCTGCGCTTTGATAAAGTTCTTCTACGCTGTCAGCCATGCGTTCAGGATCGGTAAGTTTAATGAATCCTTTTTCTTCCATGGCGCTTATCATTCTATCGAATTTGGACCTTTGCTTTTTCCGTTCCAGGCTAAAAACACACACTTTGCCGTTACTCGCAACAGCTTCTGAAACCATTGAGGCGCTTTCACCCGATACGACCACGATATCGCTCAAACCCAGTATTCCGGGCACTGCTCCGGTTATATTGTTGTTATTTGCAGATATGAATAATTTACACCTTCCGCTTGAAACGAGTTTCTCTTTCAGCATTTCAAGCTGCGCTTCCGGGGTCCTTCTTGAGCTGGTAAACAGGATCTCGGCATCTATTCTTTCTGAAGCTTCTATGAGAGCGCGCGAAATGGATTCGGTTATTTCTGTTGTAAGAGCAAAATCCGCGTTATCCCCTCCCAGAAGAACGCCTATCCTGGGCTTACCCGCGTTTTTAGTTAACGGCAATATTCTTTCTGCTGATCTTTCCATTGATTCCTTATCTATCATGTTGGGAACTATTTCGCTTACTATAACGTTTTTTCCTTTGATAAGCCCCCTGTCATGCTCCGGAATAACTACCATGCTGAATTTAGAAGCCCCTAAAAAAGAGGGTTTCATGACTACCGCGTTTTTCGCGTTATTTTCAATCGCGAATATCCTGTTAACTCCGGAAACGGCGGAACCTGCGCTTATCACGACATCGGCATATTTTGTCATGAGGTCATTATAAGACTCTCCCGTAAGCGCGAATTTCAGGCACTTCCCGCAACCTTGGCAGCGAGAGCCTGAAAAAACGCTCATTATATTGAATAAAATCTTGGAAGTTTTATTTTTAAACCTTATTTTTATGACTTTTATTTCCGTATCCGAAAGCGTGTTCCCGTTCCTAAGCCTGTATCTCCGCAGTTTTCCGGCTATGGAAAGAGATTGGTTAAGGTGCCCGGGTTTGCCATCATCAAGTATGATGACTTTTTTAAGAGGCGTGGACTTCCATCTTTTATGAAGCCACAAATATTGAGTAGGATAGTTACGTATCTGGTTTTCAAGAAGATGGTTATACTTTTCCAGATACGCTCTAATGTCTTCGTCTTTCTTCGTATTTTCAGGAACTTTTATAGGTTCCTCAAGCGTGAGTTTATGATAAGGCCCCTTGATCCGCGCGATAAAAGCGGGCAATATATAAGCGCCTGTCCCGGCGGCGAATCTTACGGAGCCTGAGGCCGTAGACGCTGGCCGTCCCAAGAAGTTAGTAAAAATACCCGTTTTCCCGGCATCCTGATCGCCCACCATTCCGATCGTTTTTCCTTCATGAAGCGACTTAACTATATACCGCGTAGTAATACCTTTGGTCACGACCTTAAGGCCTTTTGATTCGCGAAGCTTATCAAGAAGGCCGTTTAATCTTTTCATTTTTTGTTCGCGCGCCAGGACAACAAGCGGGAATCCTTTTAAGGCGCTCGTGACGCCCGAAAGTTCCCAATTCCCAAAATGGGCCGTCAGGAGTATTATGCCGTCCGGATGCTCCTTTATTTTAAGCATGTTCTCCGGATTCCTGATATCAATATATTTATCTATGTATTTTTTATCTACTTTCGTAAGAGACAATATCTCGACAAAAACCTGCAATAAATTTTCATAGGTCGCTTTCACGAGCTTCTTTATTTGGCGGGGGGATCTCTCGGAGGCGAAAGCCGCTCTTATGTTCGCGTAGGCTATAATGCGCCTGTCCTTATTGACACATAATACTACTGCCCCCAGGCGCCTGCTTAGCCAAAGCGTTATGCGGATAGGGGTTATATGAAATATAATATTAACCAGTCTAACCAGAATAGCGCATAAGTAATCTATGTATTTGAGCATCTATTTCCTTTTCACCTTCGACGAGCTCTGTCTTAATACAAAGCTTCAGTATATTCGCGCGCCTGGCGCGCGTCTTGAGGCCCTTAAGTTTAACAGCGTCTTTTTCGGTCGTGATGATAATGTTGATACCTGAACTTTCGCTCTCTTCTATTATTCCGGCGATATCACGTTCCTGAAAAAGATAATGATCCTGAAATACGAATTCTTTTTTAACCCGGGCGCCGAGCGTCTCTATGGTATGTTTAAAATAGCCCGGGTCGCAAATGGCGGAGAATATCGTAACTTCCTTGTCTTTTAAATATGAGATTTCAAACGATTCTTTGCTCATGACATCAATAAGCCCCGCGGGTTTATGCGCTGCCTTTGCAAAAATTTTTTCCGGGAACATGCTCTTTACTCTGTTGAAGATCTCAATTTTTTCTTTCGCCATGTTCACTTTTGTAAATACTATAATGCTTGCCCTCTTAAGGCAGGCTACAGGCTCCCGCAACACGCCCCTTGGGAAAAGGCGCCCGTTGCCGAAAGGTGAGTTCGAATCTACCAACACTATGTCAATATCTCTCTTAAGCTTCCTATGCTGGAACCCATCGTCCATTACAACCGCTGTCATGCGTTCCTTCTCGGCTATTTTGATGTTTTTTATCCTGTCCCTTCCCACAAACACCTTTGCGTTAATGTCTTTGAGGTTCTCCTCAAGCATTTTCCATTCATCTTCCCCGTAGCCGCGTATCAAGACGGCTGCTCGTAACCCGATCGCGTTCAGCTTATAAGCTATCATCTCTACAAAAGGCGTTTTTCCTGTGCCGCCTAAAGTTATGTTGCCAACGCTTATCACGGGAATGCCGGCTTTATAGCCTTTTTTAATATTCGCTTTATATAAATAATTATTCGCGCGTATGCCTATCCCGTAAAAAAGAGAGCACGCGGAAAGGACGGGTCTTAGCGCGCTTCGCGCGAAAGTTTTTTTCTCATCACGCATTATGGATTGAAAATAACTCTTGAGATGGGGCATTATAATACCCTTACAAGAAGCGTCGCGAACGCTATTGTAGCCAGCATGATAATGGTCGCTGTTTTTAACCATACTTTAAGGCTGATAGGCGAATTTGTTTTTTCGCTTAGGGCCAGCCCTACCACGCCTACCATAGACCCTATAGGAGTTCCGTTGCCTCCGAACCCTACCCCAAGCGCGAGGAACCACCAGAGGGAGTCCACATTAAGCCCCATGGCGCCGGCATGTTTTATTATAGGTATCATGGCGGTTGTGAAAGGTATCCGGTCAACAAGGGAAGCGAAAAACGCGGATGACCAGAGTATGGAAATTTTGGCGAGATCATAATTTATTTCGGCTATCTTAATTATCCTCCCGGAAACGATCTCGAGAACCCCTGTTCTCTCGATGCCGCCTATTAATATAAAAAGGGACGCGAAGAATATAAGCACCGGCCATTCAATATCTTTCATAACTTCTTCTATGTTGGGCCTCACAAGCGCCAGGACTATCCCGGCTCCGATAAAGGCTATGAACGCGTGATGGAACCCGTGCCTTTTCTGAAACGAAAAAAGAACCAATACTACTACAAGGGCAATGATGACATTCCTGAAGCTGACAATATCTTTTATGGCAGCTCTTTCATTTATGTTTCGTATTGGGGTAAAATCCCGCGGCTTCTTAGAAAGCTCTTTCCTGAAAAAGAACGCAAGAAGGCCTGTTCCTATCAGGATCCCCATGATCGACGGAGGTAAAAGATGAATTATAAAATCGTCAAAAGAAAATTCGCTGGCCGAAGCTATCATCATATTAGGCGGGTCCCCTATCATAGTCCCGACGCCTCCTATATTGGATAAAACTATCTCCGCCATTATTATAGGCAGCGGGCTTATGCCTAATATGTCGCATATGAGCACGGTTATCGGTATAACAAGGATAACCGTCGTTATATTATCAAGCAGCATGGAAAGCACAGCTGTTATCACACCCATCATTATCATGAGTCGCAGAGGCGAACCGCCGGATGCTTTCGCTGTTTTAACAGCCACATAGGAAAAAAATCCTGTTTTCTTACACACGCTTACTATTACCATCATGCCAACAAGAAGGCCTATCATGTTAAAATCAATAGCGTGAAAAGCGTCTTCCTGGGAATAAAAACCCATCGTAACTCCGGCCAGCACCATAAGAAGCGCGCCCACAAAACTTGCGATGGTCCTGTTCAATTTTCCGGATAATATAAAAAAGAAGGTCACGCAAAATATAAGTAAGGCTACCGCGTAGTTAGGCATTGTGCGCGCCTCCGTTAAAAAGCGCTTCGCACACATCCATGCGGGTTATTATGCCGACAAGTTTATTCTCCTCCGAGATGACCGGAAGTCTTCTCACATTATGCTTGTTCATCAGAACAGGCGCTTTCATCAAAGAAGCGTTCTGATTTATGGTTATGATATCTTTTATCATAAGGTCTTCCGCTATAAAAAGCTCGAGAAGCGGCATTGATTCAAGCGTGTCTTCAAGGGCCCCGAGGTCATCTATAAAAAGAAAATCGGTTACCATGTCAAAGTAATCAGGTATCAAAACATCCAGTATTTCTGTTTTTGTTACCATGCCAAGAAGCTTTTTATCTTTATCAACAACAGGCACTCCCCCGACATGTTTCTTGTGAAAAATGTCGTAGATCTCCCTTATGCCCGTTGAGGGGGACACTGTTATAAGATCCCTTTTCATTACATCTTTTATCTTCATCTTATATTTCACCCGCGCGGTTCAAGGCAAATCTTGTACAGACCGGCCCTATTAATTCATATATAATAGTGGTAACTACTATAGTGTCAAATATCAAATTCCCTGTTTCCGGAAAAACGTTCTTTACTATTAACGCCATGCCAAGCGCGACCCCTGCTTGAGGCGCAAGCCCCCATCCTATATATTTAGTTATTCTGGAACTGGCCCCTGCCAGAAGGCCGCCGATAGACGCGCCTAATATGGCCGCCGGAAGGCGCGTAAATGTATAAAGAAGCACCAGCGGCCCCATATGGCCTATTTTCCCGAGCTCAAGACTTGCTCCTGCCAATACGAAAAACACAAGATAAAGCGGCGAATCCACCGAGCGTAACGAATCAAAGAACATATAATTCATCTTGTTCATATTAATAAGAAGCGCCCCGAATATCATGTTCGCCAATAATACCGAAAGGTTGAAAAATATCGCGATACCCGTTGTTAAAAATACGAATCCGAGCGTATAGATTAGAAGTTCTGTCTGATTAGTAACGTGCCTGGAAAGCTTGGAAAGGACCCAGGCTAATACAGTGCCCAGCAAAAAGGCTCCCGCGATCTCGATCAATACCCCGATCAAGCTCATGAAAAGTGAAGAGTTAACCGCGTGAAAATAAAGGTTTTTACTGATAGCGAAACTGAACGCAAAAATTATAAGGCCCCACGCGTCGTCTATGGCGACAACTCCTATAAGCGTATCCGTAAAAAGCCCTTTGGCCTTGAATTCTCTGATAACCATCATTATCGCTGCCGGCGCTGCCGGGGAAGCTATCGCGCCCAGGACAAGGGCCAGATAAAATGGCATTTTAAGAAATAACCATATCGCCAGCGTAACGATAACCCATATCGCTATGACTTTGGTTATTGATATATACAGGACACTTTTCCCGATCTTCTTAAAATGCGTTATGGAAAAATGTTGCCCAAGGCTAAAAGCGATAAATCCCAAAGCTATATTCGATATGAGCCCTGAATTTGCCAGTATGTTACTCGATACCAGGTTCAGGGCAAAAGGCCCTATAACGATGCCAAGCAAAAGATAAGCTGTAATGGAAGGCACTTTTATTTTATGTATAAGCTTTCCCGAGAAAAGCCCGAAAAGCAGAATTACGCCTATACTTAATATACTGTTAGTCATTTTAAATTATCCCCTTCTCTTTAAAAACCCTGAATACAATATCAAAAAGGCTTATTAACCCGACTAATTTATCGCCTTCAACGACAGGAAGCTGTTCTATTTTTTGCATTCTCATGAGCGCCCTTGCGTTTTGAACGCTCTCTTCGGGTTTTACGCTAACAAAATCCGTGTCCATCATGTCGTCAACAAGAAGAAGCTTTCCCATCTCAGAGGATATCTCGCTCAAAACAATGTCCTCTTCTACGTCATCATCTAAAAGAAGAAAGGGAACCGGCTTAAGCAATTCTTTTGTTTCGGTTCCATAAGGCTGAAAAACGTTTAATACGTTCTCAAGCTTTACTATCCCCGCGAGGCTGCCGTCATTATTGATAACGGGTATGGTATGAAAATTATGTTTCTGGAAAAATGTCATAAGCTCGCTTAGAGTCGTGGACCTTTTGACAATGACAACGTTTTTTGTCATTACGTCTTTTACCTGCATGTTATGGATTTCCTCCTATTATGCGAAGCACCTCTTCCACATTGCGTTCCGAAGCGCCGCTTGATGAATGTATTACGGAATAGGCTTTCCTGCCTATTTTGTTTCGTTCAGTTTCATCCGATAAGAGTTTCTTAACGGCGGCCGCGAGTTCCTCTTCGCCGGAAACCTGGATAGCGGCGCCCTCTTCAAGAAATGAAGCCGCCATATTGCGGAAATTGTGCATGTATTTTCCAAAAACGATCGCTTTCGCGAAAACAGCCGGTTCTATAAGGTTGTGTCCGCCTTTTTTCACAAAGCTCCCCCCCATTATAACTATTGTCGCGATACTGAAAAGTTCCGCGAGCTCTCCTATGGTGTCCAGCACTATCACGTTTTCAAGCCCCATATTGCCGCATAGCCTTTTTACGCTTTCCGCGCGCTCTATATGCCTGGGCGCTATAAGAAGCCTGATGCCCTTAAAATGCGGCAAGATGGCCTGATAAACCCTCAAAAAAAGTTCTTCTTCGCCGGGGTGCGTGCTTCCGGCAATAATAAGCATTTCGCTATCTTTTATTCCGATCTTGTTTCTTAAAACGGCTTTATCAGGCTCTTTTCCTGTTGAGATGTCGAATTTCATGTTGCCCGTAACTTTAACTTTGTTCCCGGGAGCGCCGATAGCCACTATCCTTTCTTTATCTTTGTCGGATTGCATGCAAAAAAGGCTTACCTTGTTAAGTATGTTCTTGAAAAAACTTTTTATGTTTTTGTATCCGCCGAAAGATCTCTCTGAAAGCCTTCCGTTCACCACGATGGCCGGCGTTCCGCTATTATATAGTCCAAGTATAAGATTCGGCCATATTTCAGTTTCCATTATTACAACAGCGCACGGTTCAAGCGTTTTTAGGACCTTTTTTATAACAGGGGTAAGGTCTAACGGAAAATAGAATTTTTTTATCTTTTCCCCGAATATCTTTTCCGCGAGCTCATGCCCTGTCCTTGTGGTAGTGGAAAGGACTATTGCCTTTTCCTTTAAGGCCTGCGCCATCCTGTCTATAAAAGGCTTCGCGGCCAACACTTCCCCCACGCTGACAGCGTGGACCCATAGCGGTCTTTTATCCCCGATATTTTTAAATTCTTCGGGAAGGCAGCCGAATCTTTGGGCAAAGTCCTCATGCGCCTTTCCTTTTATAAAAAGATAAGGCAGATATATCAGTGAAAAACCCAGGAAAAATAAATCATAAATTGTCATTGTTAACTGTCTTTCGTTATACGGTTGCGGTTTTGGTTATGTATCGGTTTTGGGTTCGGTTGCGAAACCGATTAACGAAACCGAATTACGATACGTAACCGTAGCCGCAGCCGTTCACCGCATTATCCTCATGCTCTTGGATGAGCTTTGTCGTACACTGATTTCAGCCTTTCCATGGTCACGTGAGTATATATCTGCGTTGTAGAAAGATTTTTATGCCCTAAAAGTTCCTGTACGCTTCGCAGGTCCGCACCTCTATCCAGTAAATGCGTAGCGAAAGAATGCCGGAACGTGTGCGGCGAAACTTTTTCTTTAATGCTTAACTTTTTAATATATTTATCCACTACCCGTCTTACGCTTCTATCAGTAATGCGTTTTCCCGATTTATTAAGAAAAAGGGCCTTTCTGTCCCCGAAACCTTTTTTGTTCCTGACCTCCAGATAATCGCGAATGCTGCGCGAGGCTTCTTCTCCTATCGGCGAGAGCCTTTCCC
>CAZFLU010000007.1:0-5107 GCA_964519195.1 uncultured Planctomycetia bacterium
AAGAAATGCCTTGAACGGCGAATACGTACCTGTGGAGGCGGAATGACAATGGTAGACTACTGCCTCGGGTTCGTATATGCATTTCCAGCCTCTGAGCTGCGCGCGCCATCCCATATCCGTTTCTTCTGCATAACAAAAAAAGTCCTCGTCGTAAAGCCCTATATCGTCTATCAGTTCTTTCCTATAAAGGCATGCGCCGTCAGACGCAAAAAATACCTCTTCTTTTTTGCTATACTCCTCAGCCCGTTCCATCCGCCCCCTGCCTATCGAAAGGCCGTCCTGGTATATCGCGATCCCGGCGGCATCTACCGTATCGCGCCTCTCATTGAGCACGAATTTGGTAGCGCAGGCCCCGTATTTGTCGTTCTCTTTTATAGCCTTCACACATTTTTCAATGCAATCCGGTTCCATTTCAGCGTCATTATTAAGCATCATATAGTATTTTCCGGTGGCAGATCTGATCGCCACATTGTTCCCTCCCGGAAAACCCAGATTGGACTCATTGCTTATGAGTTTCGCTTTAGGATAACCTGTATCGATCAATTCGCGCGATCCGTCCTCTGAATTATTATCAGAGACGATCACCTCGATATCGCGGTATGTCTGCTTGAATACACTGTCCAGACACGCGCGTAACGTCTTCTTTCCGTTCCAGTTAGGTATTATAACAGATACTAATGTTTTATCCACGGTTTGTTATTATCTTTCTTATTTTATCGATGGCCAATACTGAAAATAAAATAAAGTACGGCACTACCGGCAAGCCGTATCGCGTAGTGACATCGGAATTCCAAAGGAACGAATACGATAGATAAAAAAGCGTATTATAAAAAATTATGAGAAGCACCGGAAATGCTCTCTTAAATTGCCGCAGGCTCATGAGCATACCGATCATGCCTAAAGCAAAGACAATACTTGACAGCAAAAGTAATAATAGCTTCCACGCAAAAAGATGCGGATAGGTACTAAGGAGCCTTTTGTCCTTAAGAAAGAACGCTATCGGTATACCTATCTGATATAGATCGCTGTAACTGCCTATATATAATCTTCTCATTCCATCCAACGGATTGGTGGGCCTCCAGGTATAATCCTGCGGAATGATGTTACCGATCCACCCGCGCAATTTTTCCTTGACCTTATCGTCTTTTACATTGATATCGGCTTCATCGTAATACTCTTTTACCTGTTCATATTGCCTTTCAGCCATTCGCGCGGCAAAATGTTCTCTTTTTTCAAGCGCGCTTTCGGTTATATTCGTGACTTTCGCGGTTTCGATGCCCGCAACCGGGACAAATGCGTTGAATTGCATATAATTTCGTACCGTTATTGGAAGCATGCCTATTATAAAGAACAAAAAAGCGAAACAGGAAAAAATAAAGACTTTTTTAAGATTCCTGAATATAATAAAGCTTCCTGCCATCAGAAAAAAAATTATAAAAAGTCCTGTGGGCCGCACGTAAGAAATCCATGCGCACAAAAGCCCCGTAAGGCAATAAAGCCATGAACGTTCTTTTGCCAGGCTTAAGATATAAGCAAGAGTAACGGCGCTCAATGATATGGTAAAGACACATTCTGTTGTAAGGATATCGGGCAGAACAAATAATGGAGGATATGCTGCGCATAATAAAGCTGCGGTAAACCCTATTTTTTCCCCGAAGGTTATCCTGCCTATATAATACATGAAAACGCATAAAAGAGAAAAAAGAACGGCTTGTCCGGCTTTAGCGGCCATTGGTATTCTGCCTGTAAAAAAATAAACGGCTCCGTAAATTATAGGCGCGCCCGGATAAAGACGGGACGGCTCACCCTTATATTCGCTGAACCCGCCGCCTTTCGAGATCTGGTATCCCATACGCTCAAATCGTTTTGCGTCTTTCACTATGGGAAGATCAAAAAACCCTATAAAAATGAACTGAATTATGATCGCGAAACTGATTATTACGATTATTCTCTTTTTATTGCTCATGCTTTTCCCCTTTATCGGTTCACAGGAACCTCGGATATGGTAAACAATCGCTTACCGGACCTCGATGGCGTTATCCTGTCGAGAACGTATGTTTTAAGTTCTATGCGCCCCATTTTTTCCCTGATCTTATTTTCTATTTCCCTAATGACATTATCGTTAAAGCCCGAATCGGGTATCAAGTTTAAAATAAAATAAGTTTTGCTTTTCTGGATAAGCTGGAACTGATTTACCTGCTTTATGGGATAGAATAAGTGAGTAAAATATTCCCCATGCACAAGCTTCCCGTCAGGAGTCGTAAATATATCGCTCATCCTACCTTTTATCGAAGTGATCCTAGGAAGCGTGCGGCCGCACGGACAAATATCCTGCAATAGCGTGCCTATGTCTTCGATCTTGTAGCGTATTAAAGGCATAGCATAGTTTATAAGGCTCGTGACCACTACTTCCCCTTCTTTGGCATTATTATCATATTGTACATTCTCTACATAAACACCGTCTGTAAATACATGCAGGCCTTTATGTTTTTCGCATTCGGCAGCTATGAGACCGACCTCTCTTGAACCGTATCTGTCAAATACATTTAAACCGCAAATATTTTCCAAGAACTCTCTGTCATTTTTCGGCAATACTTCCGCGCTTGAGATGACGCCTTGCATAGAAGGTATATCGAGCCCCCTGTTCGCCAGAAACCTGAAAAACATAACAATACTCGAAGCGTATCCTATTATGAATTCGGTCTTGAAGTTACGTATTTTTTTATAGAACCTGTCCATGTCCTTTTCTGTAACTTCAAATGTATTCAGGAATATTTCATTCCTGCACGCGCGTAGTAAAGAGTTTTTAATTTTTCCGCGCGGATTATCATCTACGCCCCATAAATAAGCCGTGGGAATTCCCGTTTTCCATCCCGCTAATTCATTGCCCCAGTACACGCCGGCCGCGCGATCTATCTGATATAGCTTATCCTGATAGAATCTAAGGTTTACCCCGGTTGAACCACCGCTCGAATTTATGTATCCGCCGCGCCTGGCAAGGTCAGGGGTTGTCATGTCATCGATGTTATCGATCATATCTTTTTTGGTAAGAAAAGGTATCTTCCTTAAGTCTTTAAAATCCCTTATGTCTTGCGGCTCAATATTTGCTTTCTTAAAGAGCCTGGTGTAATAAGGCACTTTCTCATAACTGTATCGTAGAAGGGTTTTTAACGCATTCAATTGCCGCTTGAACAGGAATTCAACCGGAAGTCTTTCCGCTTTTTTGAACTCTTCCATGCGCTTCTTCCATCTTTTTCCCTTGGTATTCCTGTAAAGGGGCCAGAAAGCGTATTTTGAAAATATAGTACGTGCGTTCATGTTTTCTCACACACCGCAAACAGCATGCTCCCGAAAACGGGCTGCGCCAATTTCAAGAGCATTACGCCGATAGGGCTTCTGGGATCTTCTTTTACGAAAGCTTCCTTTAACCATTCTTTCATAATATTTTTTTTATTTTCGGGAAGCGCTTTATGAGCCGGTCCCGCTTGAGCCGTGCTTCCGCTTCTTCTCTTCGCATTTCTAAAAAAAGATATATCGCCTAAACCGTTTTCGACAGACACGAACGATATATCTTTAATATTAAAACCTGTTCTCTCAAGGCTTGCTTTATATTCAGAAGGCGTAAAAAAATAACTATGAAAATTCTTATTGTGCTCATCGTTAAAATCGCGTACAACTTTATACTTTCCGCTTATGAAAGCCCCTTGAAAATAATTATATCCGTCATCGCCTTTTCTTGCGATAGCGCCGGCCATCCCGGCTAATCTTCTCCAGCCGTTTATTGCCTGAACTGTAACAAGAAAAAGCCCTCCCCTGCGTAATACCCGGGCGGCTTCACAAAGCGCCTTATCAGGCCCGTCTTCCAGGTGTTCCAATACTCCGTTTGAAATATAAATATCGAAACTTTCCTTTTTGAACGGAAGTTTTCTTACATCGGCAACGGTGAATTCCGCCGCGGGCGCCATGTTCCTGGATCTCCTCACAAGATTGAAGGAATAGTCCACCCCCGTAACGCGGAAATCTTTGTTAGCATAATACGCGGCATACTGCCCGGCGCCGCATCCGCCTTCAAGTATCGTGTTTCCTTTCTTTATATAGCGGTCAAAGTTAGTAACGTACTTGTTGTATTTAAAATTTAATATCTCCGCCGTTCCTTTATTTAAAAAATCATCCCAATACTTTACGCCTGCCGCCGCGTCTAAAAAGAACTTTCTCATTTCTTTTCCTCAAGAAGGCTTTTATAGATACTGTTATATCTTTCCGTCATATATTCGCATGTAAATTCCGCGTTTCCCTTTACACTTGCCCTGGCGCGTCTGCCTAATTCTTCGCGAAGAGGCATATTATCAATAAGCTTCCCTATGGCTCTGCTAAAAGCTTCGGCATCCCCTCGCGGGACTACAAGCCCGTTCACGCCGTCCTTAATGAGTTCGTCATTGGCGCCTGCGTCAGTGACCACGATAGCCTTTCCCGCAGCCATATATTCAAGAAGCGCGTTCGCCAACCCCTCTCTCACCGAAGAAAGAACGCACATATCCGACACTAAAAGGAGCGGCCGGACGTCTTGCACCTCTCCTGCAAATATAATATTATCGAGTATGCCCGCGTTTTTTGCCGCTCTTTCTATGTTATCGCGCAATGGCCCCGCGCCTACCAGGATAAAACGCGCGCAGGGATGGTCGCGCAACACCTTTTTTGCCGCTTTTATTAAAAGTTCATGCCCTTTGGAAGCTTTGAATTTTCCGACCATTGTTATGACACATTGCCCTTCTCTTATCCCGAAATTGTTTCGTAACTTTTCCGGATAAAACGATTCTGAACTAATGTTGAATCTGTCCGGTTTTATGCAATTATATACACTGATCACTTTTTCTGCAGGAAGTTTTTCTGATTTTTCCGTAAATTCTTTTACTTTTTTGGAATTCACGACTATTTTGTCAGTAAATAGATTGGCCATTCTTTGAACGGCAACATGATGGAACCGCATCCAGTCATCATAGTTCCTTCTTGAGGTAACGACCCCGCCGGTTCCCGCCAGCCGGGCTGCAGGAGCGGAATATATATTAGCGTCAAAAAGATATGAATGTATAATGTCGAATCTCTCTCT
>CAZFLU010000007.1:5117-13791 GCA_964519195.1 uncultured Planctomycetia bacterium
CTTGAATTCCGAAACAAGCCTGAAGAATCCCCTTATGTCGTATATCCCGCGCATCCCTATTACGCTGAACGGTATTCCAAGGCCTTCCAGCCTTTTACCTAATTCTATTCTGTTATAAAGAAAATAAACCTTTATTTCATGGCCCTTTTTCTTCAAGTGTTCCGTTAGCCTTAAAATATGCGTTTCGGTTCCCCCGAGCGTAAAACTCGGCAATACGTAAGCTATTCTCATTTTAGTTATTTCCTGAACTTATACAGTATTGTTCTTCTTTCCCCTGGGCCGCTTTTGTATACAGGGTACATAAAGCCGTAATCTTTGGGTTCAAGATATTTTCGTAGCCTCTTATCCAGGGGTGCCACAGTATTCCACTCTATCTCGTCTATAACCACGTAATCGGCTTTGCCTTCTATGTCGGCATCATGGGGCATTTCTGCCCCGTTTCTTTCTCCGTAAAAAATAGTATGGAATTCGCGCGCCATGATAGTAACGTTCTCGGGCGTGTTCTTTTTTATCCAATAACCCAGTTTTTTGTGTTCGACAGGGTTTTTGAGCTCGAATTTAAGCTGCATCAATGATATACCGACGAAAATTAGCAAAACCAGTGTCATAGGCGTCCATTTTGGCAGTCTTTGCTTCAGAAACCAATCTTCTGTCTTTTGTATCCCATGACTTACCCACAAAAGAAGGAAAGGAAGCGACGCGAATAAATATCTTGTTCTGGCAAGAAAAGGCGTTGTGCTTACAAACTGCACAAGGAAAAAGCATAATACAAAAAGTTCAGCAAACGCTCTCTTATTGTCCCATTTGTCAGCGAACAATCCCAGAGATATAAAAATAAGCAGGAAATAAGGAAAAAACGCAACGTTACCGTATGCATCCACTCCTGATATAATTCTGCTTATTATATTGGATTCCGCCCCTGTTTCATGCATCCAATTTATTTTCGGAGCACTGAAATATATGAGCCCGGTATGACGGTATACAAAAAGCATGTAACCTAGCAAGACAAGCCCGAACGGTATGACAAGGCGCAAGATGAGCTTTGGCTTTTTACACACAACGGCCAAAAAACACGCTACCGCGACATACACGGCCCCTTCGGGCCTGGAAAGATATGCTATGCTAAAGGAAAGAGATGCTAAAAGCGCTATGTTGGGTTTTTTGTACGCGAACGCATGATAAAGAAGCGCAGCTCCTGTTAACACAAAAAATAAATACGATTGCTCCGTAACCGCGTTCCAGAAATGATAAGACAAAAGCCAGGATGGCAAGAGCGCCATCAATATTCCCGTTATCACAGCTGTTCTTTTGCCGTAAAGCAAAAACGCAAGAAAATAAAGCGGTATTATAATAAAAGATCCGAAAATTATATAATTTAGCTTACTGGCCAAGATAAGGCTTCCGGAAAAGAAATAAACGACAGCCGTAAAAACAGGATAAAGCGGCGTTTGCATAACAGCCGAATGCGGGTAATGCGACAGAAATCTCTCCGCATGAAGATTCACCGATTCCTTAAAAGAAAAACCGTTCCCTATAGCGATGTTCTTCCCTATCATTAAATAACCTATCTCATCGTGTTGTATAACATGCCTATAATTTATCACCAGAATGTGCGCTATAATCGCAAGCGCTAATATCATGATAATATGTTTTGCGTGTTCCTTCATGACGCTCCTTTTAAACTGTTAAAATATTTAAAAACCCGGCCGTAATGCGTTTTACCGGAATCGGCATATCGATACCGTTAATAATATCAATGTCCTTTTTGGAAAAAAGACCTGTTTTTCTTGCTACGAGAACGCTAATCACAAGAAGCGCGCCTGTCCAGGCGATTTTCCAGATCATGTGTTCGCTAAAAATAATAAGGCCGGGTATAACGAACCACGCTGGCAGCATGTACACCGCGTTCTTAAAACCCCATCTTAGACCCAGCTCTTTTGACGTGATAACCGCATACCATGCGGCCAGAACAAAAAAGGCAAAACCGGTAGAATACGCGGCTCCTATTATACCTATTCTTGGTATCAACACAATGTCGCCTGTAATATTAAGGCCCAGGCTTAGCAGAAATCCTAATTGCACTTTATTTACTACTTCAAGCGTTTGAATAATAGGCGAATTTAAAGAAAAAATAACAAAAAATGACAAAGACGCCATAAGGAACCTTAGTGGCGCGATCGCCGCCTGGAATTCGGATGAAAATAACAGCGGAAATGAACATTCTGCCGCACACATTGAAAATGCAAGAAAAAGCGACCATAAAAAAATTATTTTAGGCATTACGTTAGTCGCATATTTTCTGATGCTGTCCATACGGTCCTTAGCATAATAAGTGATAATTATGGGCATTATCACTGTAGCAAGAAATGTTGACAGCATTTGCACCAGGCTCATAAGCCTGTATGACAGCGAATAAATACCTACGCTCTCAAGCGTTAAATACCGCCTTATAAAAAATGAGTCTATCCATCCCATGCCGACCATGCAGATAGCGATCAATATGAACGGGTAAGAGAATATGAGGATCTTCTTAATAACCTTTTTTTCCGCTACAGGCGGCACCCATATGGAGGGTTTTAGAAAAAAGAACGCTGCTAACGCTGTAATGAAGGCTCCGGCTATGTATATGCTTATCACGCTTCCGATATCCGCGTTCACTAAATGAGCCCACACGAGCAGCATGCCTATTAATACGATAAATCTTTCCGCCCCTATTGACCAGGAATATATTTTTATCCTGCTTATCGACCTGGCAACATTATAAATGAAATCAAGCATGATAAGCGCCATGCAATAAAATGGTATCGCATAAACAAGGCGGTTATTTTCAAATCCGATAAAGACACTGATGCGTTCAGAATTGATATGAAGGAATACAATAGACAGGATGAATAGCGGCATTATGAATAACATGCGGCCCCACACAGTGGCATTTATCTTGCCCGTTGTTATGAATTCTTCCCTGGCGTATCGCAACACTGCATTATTGTTCCACCTTGCTATGATAAGTATTAGAAACTGGCATGTCATATGAAACAACATAAGGCTTCCGTATGCTGCAGGGTCCAGGATCCTGGTAAGAAGCATCATCGTAAGCCCCGCAAATATAATACTCCAGAAATTACCTATTATGAGGCTTGTGTAATCCCAGAATGAGTTCTTTATGTCTTCCATTTTTAGCTTCCTGCCTTTTTTGCTATTATGCAGAAACACTTCCCTAAAAATTTAAAAGGTATCTTATCTCCTACCAACCGGGTAACGCAGCTGGTCTTTTTATACCAGAAAGCAGCGGCGCGGTTAGAAATGGGCATAAAGCGCACGGTAAATGTTTTTTCTACACTGAAACCATTTTGTTCAATCAATCTTTTCCATGACCCTGGAAACTGACTGCTCAGTTCTTCGGTCCTGCTGCGATAATTTCCGTGTATAGGCGGTAACAGATAATTTCGTTTTGCTCTGAAGGGCGCGGCAGCGCCTGAACTCTTATCGCTGCTCTTTTTTTTCTTGCTTAAAAGTTTTCTTAGCGCGCGCCAGCCCAGATCAAAATAATAATAGATATACCCGAAAAATCTTTCTGTGAAAGTCGGAAGCATCAGCGCGAGCTTCCCGCCATCTTTAAGAACTCTGTTTGCTTCTTTTAAAAAATGTTTTCTTTGTTCGACAGCTACGTGCTCAAGCGTGTACTGCGAAAATACTATATCAAAATGTTTATCTTTGAAGGGGATCCTGTCGGCAGATGCTCCTACAAGATCCACATTGCCACAGCCTGCCTTTTTTGCCAGATCCCTAGCGCCCCATATTCCCGGCGAATGCGTTGCGCTATCGGAATATGGTATGTCCATCGCGATAACACGCTTAGCCTTTTTCGACAAAATAGCCGATACGAAACCTGTCCCGCAACCCACGTCCAACACTAGCGCATCTTTAAGACCCCTGAAAAAATGTAAAAAAAGCTCGGTTTCCTTGCTCCTAAGGTCAAAATACCCTGGCCACGGCTCATTTTTACTGTTGTCTTTACAGGAACGTACGTCTATAAGAATGCGCCAGCATATAGGATTAAAAATATTCCTGAATATGGGAAGCCTTTCAATGATATCCTCGACAGCCAATATCGCTCTCATAAAACGCCTGCTTCTGGCGAATTTCGAACCGGCATAGCACCCCGTAAGCGGATAAGCGGCAAAATCATGCCAGGAAAATTCATAATCGTCCGAACGCTCTCCGATATAATTTAAAAGCGGTTTTAGTCTGAAATCGTCTTTACAGACAACGTCAACGGGAGACTCATATCTTACTTTCTTGAACACAAAAGGGTCCAGCAATTTATGTATGCCTCTTGAAAAAAAGGTGCTTACCGGCTCATACAATATTATCTGTCCGCCGCTATTAGCTACCCTGAATATTTCATCAAGGGATTTTTTGAAATCAGGCATATGATGAAGGGAACCGTTGCATATGACTATATCAAAAATATTATCGGCAAATGGTAAGTTTTCACCGTCCGCGGTGATCCATTCGATACCGTTGCCGTATTTTTTACGAAGTTCGGTCAGTTTTGTCGAAATATCAAGTGCTACTATAGACACGTTCCTGCCTTTATAAAGGTCCCATACAGCTTCGGCAAGTTGCCCGCGTCCGCATCCTATCTCAAGGAGCCTGAAATCCCTGCTTTTTTCAATACGGCGGATTATTTTCTCGAATTGCCTGCGGTATACTTCTATTGATCCCTCAAATGAAAAAGAATCATCTATAAGCCTGTTACCGATCTCGTCTTGCCAAGACCGTTCTTCTCGTTTTAATTTTTCCGGATTATGCTTTTGCATCGCTTTTTAATAATAAGGTACAATATTTTTAGGAACGTCCCTATATTTTGGTATTTTCTATATATTGAGTGGCTTCGGTTGAAATAATTTACGGGTATCTCTATTATCCTCTCCCGCCTCCTTAATACCTCTATTATCATCTCCGTGAAGAATTCTGGCCCCTTCGCCGTAAGGTCTTTTTTTATGCTTAGGAATGTACTGCGCCACAAGGCGCGGAACGTACATCCTACGTCGGTAAAGCGGCCTTCGAACTCCCACCATAACAATTCAACAAGCTTAGCAAGGAACACGTGCGCAAGCCTTACTATTCCGCGCATGTTCGAACCTTGTTCTATGAGCTGTCTCGTTGTCCTGGTGCCTATGACCATATACGATTCCGGCAAATACACAAGCAATTTCTCCATATCTCTTGCAGGAAATGAATAAGCTGCTTCTGTTACGACCAGAATATCCCCAGGGGCGTTTTCGAGCCCATATTTTATTTTTTCGCCGTATAAAACACATTTCTCAGGACATATGGTCGCCTTAGCTCCCGAAGTCGTAACCATGCGCTCTATACTGTTTTTTTTAGGCAATACCACGGATATATCGTTTATCCTGTTTAGGCTTTTATAGCGGTTTATTGTTAGTTGTATGTCTTCCTCGTCTCCTTCTGAATAAATGACAAGGGATATTGTCTTGCGGTTAAAATCAACGTTCCTGTCGTAATATTTAGCTAGATTAAGCGAATCGCGGTCGTTTACGTTAACATAATCGCCTTTTAGCGTGAAAGCGTTTATCTTTTCCCCTTCGTTCACAAGGCTACCTATAGCGGTTAAGAAGTCAACGTGCCTTCCTCTGGATCTGGAAAATTCCTCTTCTATCTTAGAGAAAATAACCGGACTAAAGATAAATGTCCCGCACCCAAGAATGTCACTTGCGATATTCTTTGGCTTCTCTTCCAACTGTGTGACTCTTGCGTTTTCCAATTTTACGGTATAGTTTTTTCGTATTATTTCCGTATCGTCCACATGCATTATGGCGCATGTAGCCATAGAGTCCTTATAATGTGAATCAAGCAAGCCTTCGTGGTTCGTGTTAAGATAGAATTCATCGGAAAGAATAACCGCGAAATGGTCCTTTATGTGTTTTTTCGCGAGAAGAATAGAATACGCAAGGCCTTTATCGAGTTTGTCGTTTTGAATATATTTGATATGAACACCGAAACGATCCCCGTTCAGGCAGAAATTTTTAATAGCTTCTCCCATATATCCTACCACTATGTAGATATCCTTTATGCCCAGCTTGTCTCTCATTATTTCTATATTGCGCTCGAGAGTCGGTTTGTCGTTAATGTCCAGAAGGCATTTGGGCACGATCTTGGTATAGGGATAGGCCCTTAACCCTTTGCCGGCAGCCGGTATAAGTCCGCATAGTTTTGACATGCTATTTATCCCGCGCTATTCTTTTCTTAAACTAATTTTGTAATACACGATAAGCCACAAGAACTTAAGGGTTTCCTGAAAGTGCTTCATCTTGGACTTACCGCTTATCCGTGGTTCAAATTTAATTGGGATCTCGACTATTTTATGGCCTTTACAGGATAACTTAACGCTCATTTCAAGCACTTGTTCAAAGCCGTTTCTTTGCAGGTCTATGCTGGAGATCACGGACCTCTTGAGCGCTTTGCATCCGGTATAAAGGTCCGTAATGTGCTGGCCGAATAATAAGTTAAACATAGCCGTAATGACTTTGTTCCCGAAAGCTTTAACGCCTCTTACGCTGCTTATGCCGTTCAGAAATCTGCTGGCATACACAATGTCCGTCTCGCTTAATTGCTTCAGCATGTTCGGTATTTCTTCAGGAGGATATTCACAGTCAGCGTCAAGTATAATGATGTTCTCGGCACGCGTATTTAATATACCGTCTCGTATCGAAGCGCCGTACCCCTTATTCCGGTCATGAGCAATAAGATGCGCGTCCGGAAGGCTCTTAATCACTTCGCGCGTATTATCGCATGAGGCATTATCAATAAAAACGATCCCGCACTCAGGAGCAGCGGTTTTTACCCGGTCGTAGAACATTTTCACGTTCTTTTCTTCGTTATATACAGGAACAATGATGTCTGTATCCATTTTCACTAGTTTCGGCCCTCTATCCGGAAGAATTCTTTTATTGAATCTCTTATGAACAGGATATCGCGCTTTGTAAGTTCGGGATAAACCGGTATATTAAAAACTTCTTTTGAGGCCTTTTCAGCCTGCCGAAAATCACCGCGCTTGTAACCCAGATATTTAAAGCATTTTTGCAAATGAAGCGGAATCGGGTAATAGCATCTTGAGTCTATTCCCTTAGAATTCATAAAGCGTATAATGCGCCCTGCTTTCTTTGATCGCGCCACATAAAGGTGAAAGGTATGTTTGCAACCACGCGGTATCTCGGGAAGCTGAATAGGAAATTCCGCCAGATATGAATTAAGCATAGTCGCGTTCTCTATGCGTCTTTTTAACCATTTTTCCAGATAATTCAGTTTGATTTTCAATACGGCTGCTTGAATGTTATCGAGCCTGCTGTTATAACCTATTATTTCATGGTAATAGCTTATCCTTGATCCATGATTTCTTAAAAGCCTGACCTTGTCGTATATGCGTCTATTTCCCGTAACAACCATGCCGCCATCCCCAAAGCATCCCAGATTCTTGCTTGGAAAAAAACTTATAGCAGCAGCATCGCCCATGGAGCCTGCTTTTTTCCCATTATAAAGCGAGCCTATGGCTTGCGCGCAGTCTTCTAAAACCAAAAGCCCTTTCTCTCTGGCTACCCGGCTGATGTTATTCATATCAGAACACAACCCATAAATATGGACCGCCAGAATAACCTTGCTGTTTTTTGTCACAGCCTTCTCTATTAAGTCCGGATCCATATTATAAGTAACAGGATCAATGTCGACAAACACGGGCCTTGCGCCTGCTTGCACTATGGCTTCTGCGGTAGCAATGAAGGTAAAAGGCGTGGTTATCACCTCATCGCCCTCCTTGACACCCATTGCTTTTAGCGCAAGAAAAAGAGCGTCTGTTCCAGAATTAACACCGACCCCGTATTTTGTGCCGCAATAACGGGCGGTTTTCCTTTCAAACTCTTCTGTTTCTTTGCCAAGTATAAAGCTCTGTCTTTTGATAACGGAACCCAAAGCTCTGTTAACATCGCTCTTTATTTCGGAATATTGTTTTTCAAGATTGATCAGCGGTATTCTTTTTGCCATTTATTTCTCCGTTATTACTTAGTAGCAAAAACATTTACTTCATCTTTAAGATCCAAGCTTACGATCTTATCGGACAATTTACCCTTTGAAAGAACTCCGGACGAAAGCATGCTAAAAATAGATCCGTATTTCTCCACCCTCTTAGCCCAATAACGCATACTGAAACTCCTAGGACAAGAGATGCGCTGCAACATATTAAATCCTGTCATGTCTAAAAGCTTTAAAAGACTTTTTTCTGAGAAATAGTACAGGTGGTACCTGCTTATGCCCCACCATTTCCGGCCAAGCATTCTGCTGAACAAGCAGTCAATATCGGGAACGGAAACATACAGAGTGCCCCCCGGCGCCAGTACGCGGTTCACTTCTTTCAATAATTTGACCGGGTCAGGTATGTGTTCGAGTACGTGTTGCATAACTATAGCATCAAAAAAGCCTTCCGGAAAATTGGCTTTTTCGAGATTTTCTTCGAAAATGGTGAGCGAAATCTCTTCCCGCGCATATTTGACTGCCCAGCGCGAAAGTTCAACGCCCCACGTTTCCCAGCCTACCTTCCTTGCCTCATCAAGAAAAAAGCCGGTGGAGCAACCAATTTCCAACAGGCGTTTATTGC
>CAZFLU010000008.1:0-13312 GCA_964519195.1 uncultured Planctomycetia bacterium
TCGGATTTATTTAGTCTGTTTCAGATATTGAAAATATAGTAGTAGGAGAAAAAGAAGGCACGCCTATTTACGTTAAAAATATCACTACTGTTACAATAGGTCCGGAATTCAGGCGCGGCGCGCTTGATAAAGCGGGTAAAGAAGTCGTTGGAGGCGTGGTCCTGATGCGTTACGGAGAAAACCCTTTAAAAGTAATAGAGAGAATAAAGTCAAAAATAGACGAACTTTCCGTGGGCCTTCCAAAGGGCGTTAAGATAGTTCCTTTTTACGACAGGACAGGATTAATAGAGCGCTCTATTAATACGCTAAGAACAGCGCTCATGCAGGAAATTATCATCACTATTTTTGTGATACTCGTTTTTCTTATGCATTTCTGGGGAAGCGTGGTTATTTCAGCGGTCCTGCCCATAGGCGTTCTCATAGCGTTTATTTTCATGTTCAACCTTAAAATAGACGCTAATATAATGTCGCTTGGCGGCATAGCCATCGCGATAGGCGTCATGGTTGATTCGGGCTGCGTACTTGTTGAGAATATTTATAGAAGACTCGTGGTGCGAAAGCAGGAACTTGGCGTAGATAAATTATCGAACGATGAACGCGAAAATGTTTGTATGAGCGGGGCGCAGGAAGTAGGAAGGCCCGTACTTTTCGCGCTCCTTACCACCATAATAGGCTTTGTTCCTGTTTTTGTTCTTACAGGCCAGGCAGGAAAACTTTTCAGGCCGCTTGCTTTTACAAAGACTTTCACCATGATCGCCGCGGCTCTTATAGCGCTTACCTTATTGCCGACCCTTTGTTATTATCTCTTGCGCGGGAGGCTTCGGCCTGTTGAAGAAAATAAAACTGCCCAGGCGCTTTATCGAGGTTATAATCCCGCTATAAAGTGGTCGCTGAAAAACAAAGGAAAAGTAGTTATTATGTCAGTTGCGATTATTTTATTCGGCATGATATGCGGCGCTTTCATGAAACAGGAATTCATGCCGCCTCTTAATGAGGGCGACCTTCTTTACATGCCTGTTCTTCTTCCCGGGGCCTCGCTTACGCAGGTCATGGAGGTAATGAAAAAACAGGATATTATCATAAAAAATGAAATTCCCGAAGTCGAATGGACAGTCGCGAAACTTGGCCGCGCGGAAACAGCTACTGACCCCGCGCCCGTTGGCATGATAGAGAACATAATACATCTAAAAGACAAAAAAATGTGGCGGAGGGGCATGACGCGTGAAAAGCTGATCAAAGAGATACAGGAAAAAACGAAAATCCCCGGTGTAAGCCCTATCATGACCCAGCCCATAAGGAACAGGATAGACATGCTCGCGACAGGCATACAAACGCCTGTTGGCATTAAGGTTTTCGGGCCTGACCTTAATACAATAGTTGAAATAGCGATCAAGATAGAAAAGATCGTAAGCGGCGTGGAAGGTGCCGTGAGCCCGTACGCTGAAAGGACATCAAACCGGCCTTATTTTGAAATAGAGATCGACAGGGAAAAAGCGGCAAGGTACGGGGTAAAGGTTGGCGACATACAGGATGTTGTCATGACAGCCATAGGAGGCATGAACCTCACGACTACTGTTGAGGGAAGAGAGCGCTATCCTGTAAGGGTCCGTTATTTAAGAGAGCTTCGCGATAACCCCGAAGCGCTCAAGCGGATTTTTGTGCCTACGCAAAAAGGCGAGCATATCCCGCTTGCGCAGCTTGCGGATCTTAGGCGCGCTCCGGGCCCGGCTGTAATTAATTCAGAGGATACGGTAACTTACGCCAGAGTGTTCGTAAACGTTGACCAGAGCAAAGTAGGGCTTGTGGATTTTGTAAAGAACGCGCAAAAAGCGGTAAAAGATAAGATCGGTTCAGGAGAGGTCAAAATACCAACAGGCTATTTTATTTCCTGGTCAGGCCAATTCGAATCTGAAGTAGAATCGAGAAAAAGGCTTGTGCCGTCTCTTGTAATAGCCCTTCTCGTGATCCTGATACTTCTTTATATGGCCTTTAATAAGTTCAGCATACTTCTTATTCTGGCCACGGCGATCCCTCTGTCCCTCATGGGAGGTATAATACTTCTTTTTATTTTGAACTTCAGGTTCTCAACAGCCGTCTGGGTCGGATTTATAGCGCTCTTTGGAGTTGCCACGGATAACGCGGTAGTGCTCTTATCAACACTGGAGGGCCTTTTCAAGGAGAAAGTCCCAAAAACCATAGAAGAAATAAGAGAAACTGTCATAGAAGGCGGGCTTTTGCGTGTAAGACCCGCAATGATGACAGCCATGACAACAATATTTGCCCTGATGCCTGTCATGCTCTCAACCGGCGCAGGCTCTGAAATAATGAAGCCAATGGCTTCTCCCACTGTAGGGGGGCTTATTACAGCAACTCTTTCCAATCTCATACTTGTGCCCGTTCTTTACTCGTACCTTAAAGAAAGAGAACTTATTAAACGAACGCAAAAAACCTGAACGGAGCGCACATGTATAGCGTAGAGATAAAAAATAAAGGCGGATACCTGATGAAGGCCAGGGCAAATAATTATGAGTTCACGATCGATACAAAAGGTAATGGCATAACACCTTCGGATACGCTTCTCGCGAGCCTTGCAAGCTGCATAGGCGTTTATATAAGAAAATACGCCGAGGGCGCTAATATTGACATTAAGGGTTTTACCGTAATCGCGCGGTCGGAATTCTCAAAAGAAAAACCTGTTTCATTCAGAAACATCAAAGTCGGGATATCTTTGGAAGGCGCAGAAATTGATGAAAAAAAGAAAGAGTCGCTTATGAGATTCATCAAGAACTGCCCCGTTCACGGCACCTTAAAAGTGAGCCCTGATATTCAGATATCTATGCAAGGTCTTCCTTAAGGCCAAGATACTCTTTTTTTATGCGCGAAGCGCTGTTAAATATGTTTGCCCTCACATTGGGCGATTTCTTTTCGGCTTCCCGTATAAATTCTTTAATGAACTTTCTCCGGGAATCCTGCGAAAACGGGCACTTGCAAAGTTTGGGCGTAAAACCGCTTTCTTTGGCGTAACGCTTTATTATATTTTCCTCCACATAGCATAACGGCCGAATTATAACAAGCTTTCCCTCAAAAAGTTCCTGCCTGGGGTTCATGCTCGCGAACTCGCCGTTAAAAAGCATGTTCATGAGAGTGGTCTCTATTATGTCATCTTTATGATGGCCTAAAGCTACTTTATTGCAGCCGTGTTTATCCGCCAAATTAAAGAGCTCTTTTCTCCTGTTCCATGAGCACCAGAAGCAAGTGGTTTTATTGTTTTCATCAAGCACTTTTATATTACTGAAAACGTATTTCACGCCAAGGCCGTCAAATATTTTTTTAAGCGCGTCTTCATGCGTACAGCTTGCGCAGTGAAAATCCGTTTTAACGTTTACGGCAAAAAGCTCGTATTTAACAGGGGACCATTTCTGGCGTTCCCTTAAAAGCCTAAGAAGCGTTAAACTATCTTTGCCCCCGGATACGGCGATAAGTATCTTATCGTTCTTCTCAATAAGGTTGTAATCTCCTATTGCTTTGCCTATCTTATTTGATATGAAATGCGCGGACCGGGTGAATTTTTTCATGGCATAATAATAACATAGAGGAAGGAGAAAGACAAAATAAAAGTAGGGCGCTTTAAAAGCGCCCTACGTATTAATTGAAATGTATGTTAACCTATTTAGGTTTCTTCTTATCCTGACATCCGCAAGTCTTACACATAATGCACCTCCACTTATAATTATACATAAAAAAACTGGAAAATGCAAGATATGAATGATACACTTATTATACTAATTAAAGGTATTGAAATAATGAATAAGACAAAAAAATACGCGTCTTTATTTTTTCTAAGCGTACTGGCCCTGTCAATAACCGCCCCATTTACTTATCCCCAGGAATCCGGTCAATCACGCAAAGGGACAGGTGGCAGCGCGTCACGAATGAAACGGTCTGGCGTTACAAATATATGTTCCTAAACCCGAAATATGGAACGTTCGGTTTTATAACCATGCCGTATTTTATATTATATGAGGTTCTGGGGCCGTTTTTTGAGTTTGCGAGTATATCGCTTATAATCTGGGCAGCGTTCCAGCGTCTTTTGGATGTGAGGCTTTTTCTGGGAGTGTTCGCTTTTATGGCGATTACGCAGGCCCTCATATCGAATATCGTGCTTTTCGTGTTCGTGAGAAATTTCAGGATATTCAGGCCTGCTTACGTGTTTTATCTTGCTACGCTCGGCATTTTTGAGTTATTCCTGTACAGATGGATAATAATAATATCAAAGGTGCGCGGCACCATAAAAACACTGCTTGGCGTGAAAACCTTCGATCAATACAAGCGCAAATAGATAGCTATTTCTTGGACATTCCCTGTTTAGCAACAGCTTCGGTTGCCTTTTTTATTTTTTCTGCGTCTCCTAAGTAATAATGCTTTATAGGCTTTAGATCTTTATCCAGTTCATAAACAAGAGGTATGCCGGTAGGAATGTTGAGCTTCACTATTTCCTCGTCAGAGATGTTATCCAGATATTTTACAAGCGCGCGAAGACTGTTACCGTGGGCGGATATTAAAACGCGTTTCCCGCTTTTAACCATCGGAGCGATAGTTCCTTTCCAGTAAGGAAGGAACCTGTCAACCGTATCTTTGAGGCATTCTGTAGCCGGGATATCTTTCTTATCAAGATCCTTATATTTCGGATCATGAACGGGATGGCGTTCGTCGCTTTTCTCAAGGGCCGGAGGCTGAACATCATATGCCCTTCGCCACATGAGCACCTGCTCTTCGCCGTATTTCGCGGCTGTTTCAGCTTTATTAAGGCCCTGAAGAGCGCCGTAATGTTTTTCGTTCAAGCGCCACGACCGTTCGACAGGTATCCACATGAGATCCATCTCCTCCAGGACTATCCAAAGCGTGCGAATGGCCCTCTTTAAAACAGAAGTATACGCTATATCAAAAGAATACTTTTCTTTTTTAAGCGCGCTGCCGGATTCTTTTGCCTCTTCTATTCCCTTTTCAGAAAGGTCAACATCTGTCCAACCGGTAAAGACGTTCTTTTTGTTCCATACGCTTTCGCCGTGCCTTAGTAGAACAAGTTTAAATTCACCCATTTAAGCCTCCTCTTGTAATGTCGTGCCTAGTATTATATCGCTTTTCAGCGATTTTTCCAGCGTAAAGTAATTTCCGGCCCTTGCAAGCCGACCCTGGAAATGGTAACATCATGGATGCATTTTCACTTGACAGAAAGATACTTTGTAGGTATCATTTTAGATAAGTTTATCTTGCTTTTTTAGTTCTTGGGTTTAAAATAATAGGGTAAAATGAACAGGAGGTGTTGCATGGCAGAACTCAAAAGTTTACTACAGACAGCTGACTGGAAAACAGAAAAACATGTGCCGGTCATTGAAGAGCGGGAAAATAGCAAAAAAGGCGAACTCGTGAAAATTTCAGTAAGTGTCGGGAAAGAAGTGGCCCATCCCAATAAAACAGAACACCATATAAGATTTATAGGTGTTTATTTTTTACCTGAAGGTGAAAAGTTCCCTTATCAGATAGGGCGGGCTGATTTCACATCTCACGGCGAATCCGTGAAGGGCCCTGATACAAGCACGGTCTATACCGAACCCAAAGCAGAATTAAGCTTTAAAACAGAAAAGTCGGGAACGCTAAGCGCCGTAAGTTATTGCAATATTCACGGGTTGTGGGAAAGCTCGAAAAAAATAAGCGTATCTTAATATAACAAAATGATACCTATAATATCGCTTCCGGCAAGGGCCATAAGGCTCCTGGAGTCCAATATTTCTCCCGGCGAGATAGCGGCGGGCGTATGCCTTGGCATGTTTTTGGGGTTTACGCCTCTTAACGGACCGATGACTGTCCTTCTTGTCCTGTTCTTTTTATTTTTTAAGCTGAACAGACTGGCCGTTATCATAACATTGCCGTTTTTTAAACTTCTTTACATTTTGGGCGTAAGCAACCTTTCGGACAGATTGGGCGAATTCGCGCTCGTTAATGTTAATTTTCTTACGCCGCTCTGGAAATGGCTCGTAAACCTTCCGGTAGTGGCCTACCTTAATATAAACCACACGCTTGTAGCCGGAGGCATTATTATCGCGTCTTTTCTTTCTTTACCTGTATTTATCTTAGCAAAGCTTTTTGTGATAAAAATACGGGGAAGGTATTCGGAGAAGATGCGAAACCTCAAAATAGTGAAATTCATAAAAAAAGTCCCTATTATAAGCAAACTTTCAAAGTTAATAGGAAAAATAAGAGGCGCGGGCGAATGATAAATATACTTAAAAAAATAAATATTCCGGGAATGATCATTCTCGTAACGATACTTCTTATAATACAGTTCGGCGTCGGGCTTTTTATAAGTCCCGTTGTAAGTTCGTTTGTTATAGATAAAATAAATGAAGCTACCGGCTCAAAAATATCAATAGAAAAAGCGAGCCTGTGGCCGGTGACCTTCAGCCTTTCTCTTAAAAAGGTTAAGATCTTTGATCCTGATAACCCGGGCGAGCGTTTGATCGCGCTTGAGAAAGCTTCCTTGCGGATAAGCCCCTGGGGTATTTTAAGCAGACGGATCGTTTTTTCTAAAATAAGCGTTAAAGGCGCGGATATTAACCTTGAAGGAGAACCGGACGGAAGCTTTAATATCGAGAAGGCCCTGCCATCCGGGGAAGCCCAAAAGGGCGCGCCTTCTATTTTTGATAAATTCAGAACGAAAAAGGACTGGTTTACGCGAATTTACGAGCTGGTTAAGAAACGCGGGTCCAAGAATGCCCTTCAGGAATCCAAAGACTCAAGAAAAATAAAAAAAGAAATAAAACCCCTTCCCCGCGGAAAGCTTATAGAATTTAAAAGAGAAACGGACGATTATGTTTTCATGGTCGAATCTCTTGTTGCCTCGGATTCAACCGTTAACATAACAAGCGGAAGCGAAAAAGTAAAAATACAGAACGCCGACCTCTGGATAAAAAAGTTGAGAGTCGACCCCGAAAAAGGCGCCCGTTTTGACGGAATAGGCGCGAAGGGCAGCGTGTATAAAAATGAAGAGTTTTCCGGGAATTTTGCTTTAGATTTCAGAAGTAAATTCACAAAAAACAGGTCCGTTATCACTCTGAACGCGAGCACCAGGGGCATGGACCTTGCGGCGGTCAGATTTATTTATGAGGATTCTCTTCCGGTTAACATAGAGCAAGGAAGGCTCGACCTTAATTCGGATACAAAGATAATCAATGAAAATTTAAATTCGGATAACAGCATAACGCTAAGGGGCCAGAGCACCTCTCCCAAGGGCGGCCAGGGGGCTCTGGGTTTCATGCCGCTTCCCATTTTATGCGAAGCGCTTAATCAGGCGGACCCCGCTAAATTCAGGTTTAAAATAACAGGCACGATGGATAACCCTAAAATGGAAGGGTTCCAGCAAGCCCTGCAGGCCTTGCTAAAGCCTTATATCGCGAATATAGGCGAGAAAGCCAAGGCCGAAGGCGTTAAAACTCTGCAGGAGTCGCTGGGTTCGATATTCAAGAAAAAAGAATAGGAAAGGCCTTTTCTCAGGTATAAAAAAGTGTTCCAAAAATACTTGACAGAGGGCCTTTTTTAGTGTAAATGTATATGAACATATGTTCATATAGTAATATAAGGCGGCAATGCGGATAAAAAAAGCCAAACAAGTGCTCAAGTGCTTCTCGGATGATACCCGTATAAGGATAATAAACCTTTTAAGCAAATCAGAGCTCAACGTAAGCGAGCTCTGCAGCATTTTAGGCGCGAATCAGTCCAATGTTTCAAAACATCTCGCGCGCCTTAGGCTGACAGGCGTGGTCACCGATAAACGAAAAGGCTTTAACGTTTATTATTATTTAGCAAAACCGGAAAATAAAGATTTAGCTAATTTTATGATCGGAATAATATCCGGTATTTCCAGGCTTGAAATATCGCGGAAAGACGCTGAAAAAATTAAAGAAATAAAGAAAAAAAGAAAATAAAAAAGTGATCATAAAAAGGAGGTCCGAAATGAAAAGGATATTTTGCGCGCTTTTGGCCATTGCCGTGGCGCTGCCTGTTTTCGTATCCGCGATAGCGCAGGATGAAGAAGAAGCTGTTTACGGGTATGGAACAGTAGCCGAGATCAGAAAAGAGAATAATGAGATAGTCGTAAAAGAATATGATTGGGATAACGACGAGGAAATCGAGACAACCTATATCATTCATCCTGATGTTGAGCTTGAGAACTCCGATGCGTGGAAAAACATACCGGAAGGAAGCTATATTGACCTTGAATACGTTACGGACGCCGCGGGAAAGAAGACAATTACTTATATATATGTATACGAGCCTGATTCAGGCCAGACAGAATAAGCCGCATGAAGGAAAGAAAACGCCTCGCAAAAGGCATACGAAAATATATAAGGCGTGAGAAAACGCTGATAAGAAAGAACTCCAAGGACCCGGAAGAGGAGAAAAGGCTTACTAAGGAACTTCTATCTAGATTTTACAAACAAAAGTAAAATACGGAGAAAAAATGGAAACTGAAATACAAGAGATCCTGAACGAAAGAGAGGAACCTCCGAGTATCAGTGAGAAATGGAACGATTGGAAATGGCAGCTTGTTAATGCCGTAAGAAAAGCAGACGCTCTTAAAAACATAATCGAATTAACCGAAACAGAAGTTGAATCTCTCAAAAAAGTCGAGGCAAAGTATCCGTTATCGATCACGCCGTATTACCTGTCACTTATTGATAAAAAAGATCCTTCCTGCCCGGTAAGGAAGCAATGCGTTCCAAGCCCGGAAGAACTTTCATTCTATCTTGGCATAGAAGAGGACCCTCTCGGAGAAGAGAAGGATTCGGTTCTGCCCGGACTTGTTCATAGATATCCTGACAGGGTCCTCATCGCTCTTACTGATATCTGCCCTGTTTATTGCCGGCACTGCACCCGCAAGAGAGAATGGCATAAGGGCGCATGGGTAAGGACCGAGAAGGAACTTTCCGACATCTATGAATATATAAACGCTCACAGGAACATAAGGGACGTTATACTTTCAGGAGGCGACCCCCTTACTCTCTCAAGCGCCAAACTCGGCAGCATACTAAGCTCTATCCGGGCTATTGAACATGTGGAAATAATAAGGATCGGCACGCGCTGCCCGGTAGTATTGCCTCAAAGAATTGACGATGAGCTTGTAAGCGTCTTAAGGAAATACAGGCCATTGTGGGTAAATACACATTTTAACCATCCGCTTGAGATCACCAAAGAGTCAAGCGCAGCTTGCGATAAGCTGATCTCTGCCGGTATACCGGTCAACAACCAGTCAGTCCTTCTAAAAGGTATAAATGATAACGCGGATACCATGAAAAAACTCTGCCAGGGGCTCCTTAAAATAAGCGTACGGCCTTATTACCTTTTTCAATGCGATCCGGTCAGCGGAACAGGGCATCTAAGGACATCTGTTTCAAAAGGCCTTGAAATAATAAAGGAAATGAGAGGTTTTACATCAGGGCTTGCCGTGCCTACTTTTGTTATTGACGGACTTGAGGGAGAAGGGAAAGTGCCCCTGCAGCCGGACTATCTGTTAAGCCTTGAAAAGGACCACCTTTTATTGAAAAGCTATAAAGGAAGAATGTTCAGGTATTACAACCCCGGAGAATGATACGATGAGAATAGGAATAACCTATAATCTGAAAGACGATCTTTCGCCGCAGGCCATAATAAACGATGAATCGTGCGAGGAGTTCGACCGCGTTCACACCATAGACGCTATATGCGAGGTGTTCGCGAAGAACGGCCACGAACCCGTTAAGCTCGGATGCGCTTTTGACCTTATAGAACGCATAAAGAAAGATAATGTGGAATTTGTCTTTAATATCGCCGAAGGATATTCCGGAAGGAACAGAGAAAGCCATGTGCCGTCCATTCTTGAGATGGCAGGCATTCCTTATTCGGGCTCGGACGCGCTCACGCTTGGCATGACGCTGGATAAGATCGTGACAAAAAAAATAGCCTTTCACGCCGGCGTGCCTGTCGCGGCGCACGCGGTCATTGAAAAAATAGAAGACGTGGACATGGCTGACAAAAAGCTCAAATATCCTTTAATAACAAAACCGGCCTGGGAAGGTTCAAGTAAGGGCGTTTATCTTTCATCGCGCGTTTTTGAGAGAAAAGAGCTGGAAAGAAGCGTAAAAACCCTTCTCGATAAATATAAGGGCCAGCCTATCCTGGCGGAAGAATATATAGAAGGAAGAGAGATCACGGTAGGGGTTATCGGTAACGCTTCCCCTGATGTGCTGGGCATAATGGAAGTGATCAATAAAAGATCTCCCGGGGAAGATTTTTTTTATTCAATTGAAGTGAAGCGCGACTGGGAAAATCTCGTAGATTACATAATGCCGGATGAAAAAAACAGCCTCCTGGGCAAGCATCTAAGGCATTACGCGATACGCGCGTTCAAGGAATTTAACTGCAGGGATATAGCGCGCGTTGATTTCAGGGTCTCAAGGGATAATAAAATATTCATGCTTGAATTGAACCCGCTTCCGGGGCTTTCCCCTGAATACGCGGATCTTGTTATAATGTCAAGAAAAATAGGGTTAAAATACGACGACCTTGTCATGTTGATATTGAATAACGCGCTCTCAAGACAGGGCCTGGCAAAAAATATAACGGGCAAGGTTAAGCTATGAAGCATTATGATCTTGCCCTTTCGTGGAACAGCGGCGCCGGGGAAAAATTCGTAAAGTGGCTAAGAGGCGAATGCCGCATTCGCGCCTTAAGGTTTCTTCTCATAAACGAGAAAAACGTGGAGAGCGTTATAAGCGAACTTGAAAAAAGTAAAATAAAAATAGGGTTCCTTCTGGATAACGAAGCGGATTACGACGCGCCGAACAATCTTTACGCGAGATTGTCCTACGCTGTAAAAGACGCTGACGGTTATGTAACGTGTGACCCGGATGACGCGCGGCAATCAGCCAATAAAGCGGTAACCCACTATGACCTTCTGAAAGCAAAAATACCGGTTCCATATACTGTTGTGGTGCGCAACTGGGAGCCCGATGATTTTATTTTATCAAAAGATGAAATAAAGCGCCTCGGCGCCCCATTCATAATAAAGCCGGCCTCCGGTTTCGGGCAAAAAGGCGTTATTAAAGAGGCAAGCGGCGACATATCGGAAATAGCGAAGGCCAGGCATTTTAACAGGGGCGATAATTTTCTTCTCCAGGAAAAAATAGAACCTGTGTACCTTGATAAAAAGCAAGCGTGGTTCAGGGTTTATTTTCTCTTTGGGGAAATAATGCCCTGCTGGTGGGACACTGTCACGGGCCACTACAGCCCTGTCACTCTAAGGGAAATGTATAATTACAAGCTTCTCCCGCTCGCCAGGATAATATCGGAAATAGCCAGAATAGCGAACATGGATTTCTTTTCATCCGAGATAGCGCTTACAATGAGCGAGAAAAAAGAAAAACGTTTTGTAGCGATAGACTATGTTAATGACCAGCCCGAACTTTGCGTTCGCTCTGAAAAAACAGGCGGGCCCATACCCGAAATAGTCGAGCACGTTGCCCAACGCATAGCTGAAATGGCCTGGAGATTAAAACTCAAGAACCCTATCAAAATAAACCGCTCAATATGGCTTGCCAAAGCTATCACTGAAGATGAAAGCATTTAGCCCGCGTAAACCCCGGCGGCTTAAAAGAGGCGATACCATAGGCGTTGTCGCTCCGGCGTGGTCGTTCGATCCTGAAAAATTCAAAAAAGGCGTCACAAAACTCTGCAAGCTCGGGTTCAAGCTGAAATATGACCAATCAATATTCAATAAGCATTGGTCCATGGCAGGGCATGATAAGAAAAGGGCCGAGCTAATAAATGAGATGTTCGCTGATAAAGAGGTAAAAGCTATATTTTGCGCGAAAGCGGGTTATGGTTCAATGCGCACGATACCGCACCTCGATAAAAGGACCATACAAAACAACCCTAAAATATTCATAGGCTACAGCGACATAACCATCCTGCTTTCTTACCTTTACGAGATAACGAACATGGTGGTTTTTCACGGGCCCGTAATTTCCGGAGAGATACACGACGCAATGAACACGATCACGCTTAAATATTTATTACGCGCCATAACGCAACCCGTGGGCCTGGGCAGGATAAAATTCCCGGCGCTGCGGTCCTTGCGCCCGGGAAAAGCAAGCGGCATCCTTGTAGGCGGCAACATGTCAATGCTCATGAGCGCCATAGGAACGCCTTATGATATAGATACAGAAAACAAAATACTTTTTCTTGAGGACATAAGCGAAGAACTTGAAACAATAGATGATTACCTGATGCAGCTTAAAATGGCAGGAAAACTAAAACGCGTGAAAGGTATAATTTTCGGAAGAATGATCAAATGCTTGGATCATTCAGGAAAGAAATACACGATGAAAAAGGTATTAAATGACATAATAGGGAACATGGATATACCGATAATATATGGTTTTCCTTCGGGCCACAGAGTGCCGGGGGATGTAAATGTCACGTTGCCTTTCGGAGTACGCGTTACACTGGACACCCGCGACCCCTCTATAATACTGGATGAAGCAGCCGTAACATAGCTCCCGCCTTGAGTTTTGGGCCAATTAGTGATATAAGTATAACTTTACCGGATCAATTATATATAACATGAAAAATTATAACTACGGTATAATCGGCAACTCGGCAAGCGCGGCTTTGGTGTCTTCAGATTGCAGCATTGACTGGCTATGCTTACCGTTTTTTGACTCGCCTTCTATTTTTGCCAAAGTGCTGGATGAGAATAACGGCGGTTATTTTAAGATCTCAGCGGAAAACATAAAAGCAACGCGCCAGAATTACCTGCCTCACACGGCGATACTTAGAACGATATTTGAAACCTCTGACGGCATTTTTGAAGTGCGCGATTACATGCCGCGCTTTCAGACCGCCCGCCAGGAATATTATTGTCCCTCCGAGATACATAGGGACATGCTTCTGATATCGGGAAACCCCAGGGTTATAATAACCATTGACCCCAGGCCCAATTACGCCCTGGCCCCTTCTAAATTCATAAAAGAAAAAGAATACGTCAAAATTATCTCGCAAAAAGGTGAATATAACAGTTTCTATCTTTATAGCAATCTCGATCACGAGAAGATCATGGAGGGGAAACCCATAAACTTACGGGAAAATTCATTCTTACTGCTTTCCTATCATGAGAAATTAGAAGAAGTAAGTTCGGATAAGATCTACATAGAATACGAGAAAACCAAAACGTACTGGCTTGACTGGGTTTACAGGACGAAATTTCCTGAAAAATACA